>CAYMRB010000010.1:0-44866 GCA_964392615.1 uncultured Planctomycetia bacterium
CTTGACCCTCCCCGCCCTCTCCCTACAATCCCGGTGGGAACGATCGAGGTTCAGTTCTCCTCAGGTTGGTGGAGTCATGCCGCGCATTCGCAGACTGCCGCCCGATGTCGTCAATCGCATCGCGGCGGGAGAGGTCATCGAGCGTCCGGCCAGCGTCGTCAAGGAGCTGGTTGAAAACTCGATTGACGCCGAGGCGACCGAAGTCCTCGTCGACCTCGAAGAGGGCGGCTGCAAGCGCCTGACCGTGCAGGACAACGGCTGCGGCATGGATGCCGACGACCTCGTGCTCGCGTTCGAGAGCCACGCGACCAGCAAGCTCGAGGACAACGCGTTCGAGGGCAGCCTGTTCGGCATCTCGACCCTCGGCTTTCGCGGCGAGGCGCTGCCGAGCATCGGCTCGGTCGCCGACGTCGAGGTCGTGTCGCGGCGCCCGCGCAGCGAGCACGCCCACAAGCTGCGCCCCGGCAGAAGCGGCGATCCCGAGCCGGCCGCCGGCGAGCCGGGCACCGTGATCGAGGTCCGCGACCTCTTCCACAACGTGCCCGCGCGGCGCAAGTTCCTGCGCGCTCCGTCGACCGAGCTGTCCTGGGTGCTGAAGCAGATCAACCGCATCGCGCTGCCGCACCCCGGCGTGCGATTCCTCGTCACGAGCTCCGGCAAGCGTCTTCTCGACCTGCCGGCGTGCGGCTCCCTGCGCGAGCGCCTGGTGCAGACGATCGACCGCAAGCACGTCGACGACCTCCTCGAGTTTCGCGAGCCCGCCACGGAGCGCACGCCCGAAGTGCACGGCTTCGTCGGCTCACCGCGCTGGCGTCGTGGCGACACGCGCCTGCAGCACTTCTTCGTCAACGGGCGCTGGGTGACCGATCGCTCGCTCACCGCCGCCTTGCGCGCTGCGTACCAGGGCTTCCTCATTCCGGGCAACCATCCGGTCGGGTGGATCTTCCTCGACTTCGCTCCCGATGCGGTCGACGTCAACGTCCACCCGACGAAGTCCGAGGTGCGCTTCCGCGATGCCGGTCGCATCTTCCCGCTGATCCGAGACGCGATCCGTCGCGTGCTGGCGCCGGCCGCGGCGATCGATGCGTCGCACGAGGGGGCAGACGAAGCGCCCGACGAGGCAGCGCCGTCGCGCGGCGATCCGCCCGTCACGTCGACCGCTTCGCGCTCGCAGGATCCCGTGCCGCGTCAGGCTTCGCTGCCGCTGTTCGACGAGCTCGAGATCCGAGGGCGACACTTGCCGCGCCCGAGTCTCAGCGCCGGAGGCTCGTCGCCGCCGCGTCGCTCCTGCGGCGACCGCCCCTCGTCGTCAGGAGGCTCCTCGCGCCGTCCCGGCCCGTCGGGCCCGCCACCTCCGGTCTCGCGGCTCTTCGGCGCCGATTCGGAGGCGGGTCTCCCGTCGTCCGACGTCGCTCCCGAGCCGAGCGAGCGAGGGCGCATCGATCCCGGCCGCGCGTCGGCTGATCGCGGTGCGGTGCCGCGGGCGTTTCAGATCCTCGATTCGTACATCGTCGTCGAGGAGGCGGGCGGCATCCGCCTCGTCGACCAGCACGCGCTGCACGAGAAGATCCTCTTCGAGGAGATCCACCGGCGCCTGCTCGAGGGCGATATCCTGCAGCAGCGACTGATCGTGCCCGAAATCGTGACGCTGTCCCCGGAGCAGGCCCCGCTCATCGATCGCGGTCGCGACATTCTCGCGCGTTGCGGCTACGAGATCGAGAGCTTCGGAGAGCACGACGTCGCCGTCCATGCCGTGCCGGAGATGCTCGAGCGGCGCGCCGGCACCGGGCGAGGCGCGGGCAAGAGCAACACGCCCGACATCGTTCTCGCCGTCTTCCAATGGCTCGCCGAGGACGAGTCCGCGGTCGAGCTGCCGCCGATCGACTCCGACGCGGACGCAGCGGTGCCGGACGTCGTCCTCGCCCGTTATCGCGACCTGGCGAGCCTCATGGCGTGCAAGCGTGCGGTGAAGGCCGGCGCGTCGCTATCGCAGCAGGAGATCGACGCGCTGCTCGCGCAGGGCGACCTGGCCGACGATCCCCGCAATTGTCCTCACGGCCGACCGACGACGGTGCGACTGAGCCACCGCGAGCTAGAGAGGCTTTTCGACCGGAAATGACGATGGCCCCACCTCGCTTCGACCACTTCGATCTTCCCGGTCAGATTCGGCTGGGCATCAATCGGAACGAGAAGATCAAGACGGTCTTCGCCAGGGTCTACCTGACGAGCGACCTCGACGACGACGTGACCCGCCGCGCGCTCATGGCGTGCGTGCTGCGCCGCGGGACGACGCGGCTGCCGGACATGCAAGCGATCGATCGCTGGCTCGCCAATCTGTGGGGCGCCGGGCGCTCCGCGAGCGCCGGCAAGATCGGCGAGTGGCACGTGGCGCGATTCGGAATCAGCGTCGTCAACGACCGCTTCCTCCCCGGAGACGCCGGCTCGACGACCGCCGCGTCAGGGCTCATGGGCGAAGGCCTGCGTTTCCTGCGCGACCTCGTGTTCGATCCGCTGCGCGTCGACGGCGCGTTGCGAGGCGATTGGGTCGACCAGGAGAAGGTGAACCAGCGTCGCACGATCGAGTCGCTGATCGACGACAAGGGCTCCTACGCGCGGTTTCGTTGCATCGAGGAGATGTGCCGCGATGAGCCGTACCGCCGGCACGGACAGGGGCGCGTCGAGGAGCTCGACGTGGTCGACGCGGTCGGGCTGAGCGAGTTCTGGAGCGATTGGGCGCGCCGCACGCCGCTGTCGATTTACGTCGCGGGCGATGTCGACCCCGACGCGATCCGCGCCGAGGTCGAGGAGGTCTTCGACGTGCCGCGGAGCGATCCGTATCCGATGACGCCCGTGCCTCCACCGGTGGCCGTCGGCGACGTGCGCGAGGTGCGCGAGAAGCTCGACGTCAACCAAGGTCGGCTCGTGATCGGGTTCCGGCACGGAATCACGTACGGCGATCCGCAGTACGACGCGCTCGTTCTGATGAACGGCATACTCGGCGGCTACTCCCACTCGAAGCTGTTCCAGAACGTGCGCGAGAAGGCGAGCATGGCGTACTCGGCCTACTCGGCCGTGGAGCGCAACAAGGGCCTTCTGTTCATCGCGTGCGGCATCGCGGTCGAGAAGTACGAGAAGGCCGTCGAGATCTGCCTCGAGCAAATCGACGCGATGCGCCGCGGAGACATCAGCGACGAGGAGATCGACTCGACGCTGAAGACTATCCTCGGCGAGAGCCGCATGCTCGAGGACGACTTCTCGACGCTCGTCGAGGCCGACTTCATGCGGTCGCTTCACGGCAGCGAGCTCGACCTCGAGAGCTTTCGCGCCCGCCTGCGCGCCGTCACGCGCGACGACATCGTCGCCGCCGCCGAGCGGCTGCAACACGATCTGACATACTTTCTGCACGACTGAGCTGGACGAGAAAACGTGAAGCACGTTCGCAACGAGACGCTGCGGGAAGAGGTGTTCCACACGACGCTGCCGTCGGGGCTGCGCGTGTCGTTCTGCCCGAAGCCCGGGTTCCAGAAGAAGTACGCGTCGTACTCGACGTTCTACGGCTCGGTCGACAACATGCTCGTCGCTGCGGACGGAGCTGCCACGCAAGTGCCGGACGGCATCGCGCACTTCCTCGAGCATTCGCTGTTCGAGACGGACCGCGGCAACGCGTCCGATCTCTTCGCTCTCAACGGCGCGTACAACAACGCGGCGACGTCGTTCACGACGACGACGTATCTGTTCGCCGCGAGCGAGCTCTTCTGGGAAAACCTGAAGCTCCTGGTCGAGTTCGTCGAGGTGCCGTCGTTCCTCGCCGAGAAGGTCGAGAAGGAGCGTGGCATCATCGAGCAGGAGATTCGCGGCTACGACGACAGCCCGGATTGGGTGAGCTACACCGGGCTCCTCGAAGGGCTCTTTCAGAAGCATCCGATCGGCATCGACATCGCCGGCACGGTCGAGTCGATCCAGCCGATCGACGTGCCGCTTCTGACGAGCTGCTACGAGCAGTTCTATCAGCCTGCGAACATGCACCTCTTCGTCGTCGGCGACCTCGACCGCGATGAGCTCTTCGCGTTCGTCGACAAGACCTCCCGACCGACAGCGAGCGGCACGGGTTCGGTCGAGCGGCTCTATCCGGACGAGCCGGAGACCGTCCGCCGTCGGCGCAAGGTCGTCGAGATGGACGTCGCGATGCCGAAGCTGATTCTCGGCTTCAAGGAGATCGGCGTCCCGACGACCGGCCGCGAGTTCGTGCAGCGCGAGTTCGTCAGCCAGATGGCCCTCGACATCCTCTTCGGCCGCTCGAGCGACGCCTACAGCGAGCTCTACGAGCGCCAGATCATCCGCGACGACTTCTGGTCGTACTACAACTGCGGTGCGGAGATCGGCTACGCGATGATCGGCGGCGACACGCCCGACGCGGAGGCCCTCGAGAACGAGCTCCTGGAGCGTATCGACCGCCTGCGCGGCCAGCCGCTCGACGACGACGACTTCGAGCGCGAGAAGCGTCGATTCATCGGCGGCTTCATCCGCGGCTTCAACTCGCTCGAGTACATCGCGAACAACTACACCGGCTACCTGTTCCACGAGTTCGAGCTGTTCGACACGATCGACGTGCTCGGCGAGATCACGCGCGAGCTGGTCGAAGAGCGCGTCGCGGCGATGCTCGATCCGGCGCGGTGCGCGTCGTTCGTCGTCGCACCGCGCGGGTAGCGGGTCCGCCTACATTCTGAACTTGAGCGACCCGGCGCGAGCTGCCGCCTCGACGAAGCGCGGCAACAGCGCCGGAAGCGCGTTCGTCAGCACGCGGTGGCCGCGGATCGTCAGCGCGTCGCCGCGCGTGTCGAGCGTCAGGATGCCGCGCTGGAACCGCGACAGGAACGCTTCGCCCGGCGGCAGGAGCGCCGGATCGACGCCCATCTCCAGGCGCAACCGATCGAACGTCGGCGCCGCCAGCGTCGCGAGCGTCACCAGCGTGTTGTACGCGACGAGCGCGGCGCGGCCGCCACCGAGCGACGCGAACGCGACGCCCTCCGGAAGCGATCGCGTAGCGGCATCGATCTTCGGCGCGCCCTGGTGCACCAGTAGGTAGCGCTCGATAGCCTGCGGGCTGTCGGCCATCACGATCCACTCGTCGTCGAGCGGCGTGATCGCGATCGACACGCCGGGGTCGAGCGCCAGAAGCCCGACCTTCGCCTCGTCCGACAGTGCTGCCAGCGGCCCGGTCGCCGGGCCGACGCCGAGGCTGCGCAACAGACTCGGCATGCGCACGGTGACGACGGGCCGCTCGCCGATCTCGATGGCCTCGAGCTCCGAGCCGACGTGATTCACGAAGCGATCGAGCGCGACCAGGTAGGGCGCGATTTGTTCCGCTCGCGCGATCGCGAACCGGTCCGCGACCAAGCCGCCGGCCGGCGGGGGCACGCGGAACGTGGTGAGCGTCAGGCGCGGCAGCGTGCCGAGATCGGTCTCGACCGACAGGCCGGTCGCCTCTTTCACCCCACCTCGAAACGCCGCGACGAATCGATCGACGTTCGGGATCGGCAGTCGCGCAGTACGTTCCAGGAGCTGGCTCAACAGATGCCCCTTGTGGATCGAGAAGCTCGCGACGTCCTCGGCTGACCGCGGCACCTTCGCGAGCCCGTCGCGATCTTCCGGCGGACCGATGTTCGCAGCGATGTCGGCAAAGTAGCCCTGCAGGCCGCCGGGGCTGTCGACGCGGATCGCGTGCTCGAAGTCGCCGTCCGTGAACGCGAGCTGGTAGCTCAGCGACGTCACCGCCGCGAGGCCGCTCTCCGTCGCGATCTGGCGCATCTGCGCGAACCACTGCGCGATCGGCTGGTCGTCCGGCACCTCGGCCTCGATCTTATCGAGAGTACGCCACGCGCCGCCGAGGTCGACGAGCGCGGTCGCGATCGGGTCCTTCAGGCCGCTCTTCGCGATGCGAGCGAACGCCTCGTTGGTCGCGAATCCGTCCTTCGTCTTGCCTTCGAAGCGATCGAGCAGCGCGTCGACGCCGCCGCCTCGCACGATGACGATGTGCTCGCCGAGGTGGAGCGCCGTCTCGGTGCCGACCGGTCCGCGCGTCTCGACGATCGTCGCCCAATTGCCGCGTCGGTCCGCGTCCTGCGTCACCGAGCCTTGCTGCGCCAGCATGCTGGCGAGGCGGTTGATGACCGGGCGGAACTTCTCGCCGTGCTCGCCGACGCCGATCGCGACGTAGAGCTCCGGTTCGGCGGCGAGGCTCGGCGGCATGCGTACCGCGATCGTCACGTCGCCCGCGAGCAGACCGAGCAGCTCGGCCGCGCTCGTGCCGAGGAGCCCGTCGGCCTCGCGCAGGACACCGGCGATCTGCCCCTCGAGCATCGACGGCACGGCACCGAGCGCGCGCCGCACGCCCGGGTCGCTCGCCAGCGCACCGAGCGGCCACTGCGCGAGCGCGCCGTTGCCGCGCGCGATGTCGACCGAGATCCAGAGCTGGCAGTCGTTCGGGAAGCAGGCTTCCGGGCGGAACTCGCGCTCCGCGGCGGTGAGCGTCGAGCCCGTCAGCAGCAGCGCGCACCATGCCACGAAGGCGGCGCTGACGCGTCGAGTGTGTCGTTGTCGCGAGATCACTGGTCGGCCCCCTTCCTCTCCGTCGCCGCCTTCTTCTTTCCGTAGCGCTTCAGCTGCTTCGCCAGGAGCGCCTGGAACTCCCTCTCGGTGTGGAACTTCACGCCGAGCCCGACGTGCAGCACATGACGCCCGCCGCGCTGGAACGCCTGCTTCTCGTAGCACAGGATGCGCGTCTTCACGTCGCTCGGACCCTGTCGCCACGGCACGAGGAAGTAGCTCGAGTTCTTTTCGGTGATGCGCGGCTTGCCATCTTCGCCGCGCCCGGCCGGCCGGTCCGACGAGAACGGGTGCACGAGCACCGACGCATCGGTCAGCACGCCGCTGTCGACGAGCTTCTGGAATCCCGCCGCCTTGCCGTCGGGCGAGTGCGGATACGCGCGGCTGCCGCTCTTCTCCATGTGCTGTTTGAGCAGCTCGCCGATCTTGCGCAGGCGTTGCGTCGCGGGGTCCTCGTCCATCGGCGTCGAGGCGACGACCGCCTCGCCGTGTGAGTGCTCGTGGGCGATATGGACTCTCTGCCGGGTCGAGACCATCGGCAATGCCGCCAAGGCGACGAGCGGCAATCCGACCGTGATCGCCGTGTTCGTCGCGGCGCGGTGACCGTGGATCGTCAACGTCTTCTCGCGTGCCTCGACGCGCAGGAACCCGTCCCGGAACGCCGGCGCGAACAGCTCGCCCGCTGGCAAGCGCGACGGCCGGATGCCGTACTCGCCGAGCACCGGCGCGAGCGACGGCTCGACCGCGGACAGCAGGCTGACCGCGCTGTTGTAGCCCGCCAGCACCGAGCCGCCGCCGCGCAGAAGCGCGAACGCGCTGCCCTTGCCGATGCGCCCGTGGACGAGCTCGCGAAGCGCGTCGTTCTCGCTCGCCTTCTCCTCCTCGGCGTAGAAGGCGAAGTATCGGCCGACACTCTGGGGGGTCATGCCGATCACGACCCAGTCCGCGTCGATGGGCGCCCATGCGATGCCGAGCGCCGGGTCGGTCAGCGCCGACTCGACGATGTCCTCGAACGACCGCGACGTCGAGCGAGGTGGGCTTCCGAGGTTCAAGAACCGCCCGAGCCCACCGACCCGCAGCCAGGCGACCTCGGTGCCGAGGGCGTCGACCGTGCGCTTCTTTCCGCCGCCCGCGACCTTCTCGAGGAACGCGAGGTACGGCTGCGCCTGCGATCGGCGACAGACGCTCAGCACGTCCGGGACGAGCGATCCCGCCGGCGGCGTCCTCACGAACGTGAACGCGTCGATGCGCGGCAACGTGTAAACCTCGCGTGAGAC
The DNA here is from genome assembly GCA_964392615.1 of uncultured Planctomycetia bacterium. Taxonomy (GTDB): domain Bacteria; phylum Planctomycetota; class UBA8108; order UBA8108; family UBA8108; genus CAYMRB01. Next base: position 7,884 of record CAYMRB010000010.1, read on the forward strand.
GGAAATTTCGAGCGCCTTCTCGACGCCTCGGATGAAGCCCTGTACGTCCGATTCCATCTCGGCTTCGGTCTCGACGACGAGGGCTGCGAGGTCGCGGAGCACCTTGCCGAGGTAGACCGACGTGCACGCGATCTGCGACGCGTTCGCCGGCACGTGCTCGAGGCCCTGCAAGCTGCTCGGCGCTTGCGCGAGCTGCGCGATGAGGCCGATCGTTCCCGAGTGGCCGTTCGGGCTTTCGACGACGAGGCGGCCCTCGAAGTCGCCGTCGTCGAAACCGAGCTGGTACATCATGGTCGAGACGGTCTTGAATCCCGAGGCGACCATGCCGGCGTTGAACGACTCCTCCGTGCGGGAGGAGCTTCGCTGCCGCATCCCTTCGAGCATCACTTCCTGGAAGCGCTCGAAGTCGAAGTAGAACGTCGCGAGCGGCTCGCGTCCGCCGACGCGGCACCGTTGGCGTGCGCGGAGGTACCGAGCGTCAGCGCCGAGCGAGTCCTTCTTCGCACCGTGATAACGGTCGATGACGTCCTCGATTTCCCAGCCGTTGCCGGCGAACACGAGGCAGTCGCCGATGACCGCGTGACTGATCGGTTGCCCGTAGCGCACGGGCCAGCGCGTGATCTCGTGTCCTCGGTGCGTATCGACGGTGGGCTCCTGACCGTTGCCCTCGGCGCGGGCGAGCTTCACGGCGACCTCGATCGCGGTCTTCTTGTGCGCGCCGAGCTCGAGCGCGACGATCATCGACGGACCTTCGCGGTAGTCGACCGTCGGCCAGACCATCACGGCGCGGCCGTCGAAGCACGCGACCGCGTCGAGGAACTCGACCTGCGTCTGGCGCTCGAAGTAGCGGTTCTCGTGCTCGATCTCGGCGCGGATCATCGCCGGCACTTTGCCGAGCGCCTCGACGACTCGCGGGTGGGTCAATAGCGCACCGAGGGGCGACTCGCAGGCGGCTCGCAGCAGCTTGCCGGCGTCGCCCGCCAGGTACATGTGCGGGCTGCCGGGAAGGTGCTTCTCGAAGTCGAAGGGCTTCGGCGCGGCTGCCGCGCGGTCGCTCACGGCGATCGTCAGCAAGATCGTCGCCAGAGCGTACGGCACGGGGCCGCAGCGGGCACGGGACATCATCTCATCCTCCGGTTGGACGGCGCGAAGAGCGATCCGCTCGACGGGCGAATCTTCTTCTTTGCGCGGGGCCGTTCTCGACGAATCCTACACGTCACCATACGTGAAGACGGCAGCCGCGATGCCCGAATTCGACCGCGGCGGATTTCGCTTTGGTGCCGCTCTCCCTCGCCTACAATCAACGGCAGCCAACGCTAGCAAATGCGCGCCAACGCAGGGAGCGGAATCATGAGACGACTCTCCGTCTTCGTCCTCGTGCTCGTCCCCCTCGTCTCCTTCGCCGGCGAACCTGGCCCGGCCTGGTTCGTCCTCACGCCGGACCTCAGCGACGGCCCGGTGACGTTGTCGATGCACGGCGTCGGCACCGGTATCCAGGGCTGGACGTTCGGTCTGTGCCACGATCCGGAGGCCGCCGATCGGCTCGGCTTTCGAGAGAGCTCGGAGCTGCTGACGATCCGAGACGGTCAGCCGCCGAGCTTCCTCATCACCGAGGAGGGCAGCGGCCCGCACGGTGAAGGGGTGATCCAGGCGTGCGTGCTCGACTTCGTCGTGCACCGCGTGCTGCCCGTCAGTGCCGACGTCGGCTTTCCGCTGCTCGAAGCGACGTACGATGCGAGCGAAGAGACCACGCTTCACCTCTGCAGCGATCTTATCGGCTCCGGCGAGCCCGTGTCGGTCGCCGTGACGCTCGACGGCGCGACCTACAGACCTCCGCCGACCGAGCCGACTACGCTCGTGCCGCGACCCGAGTCGTGGTTCCGCATCGAGCCGGCCGTCTCGAACGGTCATGTGACCGCGTTCCTCCACTCGTCGGCGGGCGGCATTCAGGGGTGGTCCTACTCGCTGTGCTACGATCCGCGCAAGGCGACCGTTCTGCGTCACGCGATAACCCCCGAGCTGGCGACGGTGAACGACGGCCTCGAGCCCGATTTCATCTGGCAGGAGATCGGCGGCGACGACGAGGCCGCAGGCATCATCCAGGCCGTCGTCCTCGCGTTCACGACGGTCGTCCTCTTGCCTGGCGAGACCGAGGGTGGATTCCCGATCCTCGAGGCCGATTTCGACGTCATCGAAGAGACAGGCATCACGTTCTGCGACGGGATCCAGGGCTCCGGTCAGCCGGTCTCGGTCAACGTCACGATCGAGGGCCTGAACTCGCGCCTGCCGCGCCAGCTCGCCGAGACGACGCTGATCGTCGATCCGTTCTCCGACACCCTCGCGTTCCGTACCGAGCCGGCCGAGAGCTCCGAGGTCGTGTCGGTCCGCATGGTCAGCTCGGAGGCCGCGGTCGAGGGATGGTCGCTGACGCTGTGCCACACGGCCGAGGCGGCGGAGCTGCTCGAGGTGCGCGCGTCGCCCGAGCTGGATCGCCTGGTCGACGGCGAGCCGCCGGAGTTCCTCGTCGTCGACGTCGGCACGGTCGATCCGTTCGTGTCGGTGCGCCAGACGGTGATCCTCGGCACCGCGCTCGAGCCTCGCGCGCTCGGGCCGTTCCCGGACGGCGTGTCTCTGCTCGACCTGCGCTACGAGGTCTTCTCGGACAGCCACCTGAAGTTCTGCGATCACGTCGGCAGCGTCAGCTTCGACAACTTCGTGACGATCGAGGGCATCGACTACATCCCGCGAGATCGCACCGGCACGATTCTCGTCGCGGGCGACCTCGGCGAGAGCTTCATCCGCGGTGACGCCGATCTGAGCGGCGCGACGGCGCTGACGGATGCGGTGTTCATCCTGCAGGCGCTCTTCCTCGGCGGCCCGCAGTTGCCGTGTCTCGACGCCGCGGACGCCAACGACGTCGGACGCGTCGATATCGCCGATCCGATCTACCTGCTACGCTATCTCTTCCTCGGCGGCATGGCGCCGCCGGCGCCGTTCCCGGATCCGGGTTCGGACATCAGCCCGGCGACGTCTCACGGCTGCGAGCGCGGTCTCTGACCGGCAGGCTGCCGGGCGACAGGGCGACAGGGCGATACTTCGCATTCCTTGACGACAGGTGATCGCGATGGCACTCACCCGCCGGTGGGCGACGGGAATCGGCATGCTCGCAGTGTGCTGGTTCCTCTATGCGACGACGGGATCCGCCGCCGAGCCGATCGAGCTGCGCTGCGAGTTCGGCGCGCCGCGCGCCGTCGAGACGAAGACCGGCCAAGTCCTCGAGCTGGACGGGACCTCGTCGCGCGCCGCCGCGCCGGGCGCTCCTCTGCTGCCGCGTCGGACCGTGCGCGTATCGCTTCCGGCCGGCCACGAGGTCGCGCACGTCGACGTGCGGATGGGCAAGGAACGCTTCCTCGCGGAGAGGATCCGGCTGCAGCACGCGGTCGAGGAGCACGCGCCGATCGACGGAGCGCCGCCGCCGCCGTGCCGTCCGAATCCGGCGATCTACTCCGCCGCGGGGCCGTATCCGGCCGCGCCGTGGACGGTCCTCGGCGTCGGCCGCAAGCACGGCGACGACGTTCTCTTCGTCAGCCTGTGTCCCGTGCGCTACTACCCGCGCCGCGGCGCGGTGTCGTGGTTCGACCGTCTCACCGTGCGCGTCGAGCTGCGGCCAAGGGCTGCTGGCGCGGCAGCGCCCGTGCGACGACGCATCGCTCGGGGCATCGGCGCGGAGGGCGATGGCGGCGTCGCGGGCGGCGGTGAGCTCGCGTGGGTCGTCATCACCACCGCCGAGCTCGCGCCGGCGTTTGAGCCTCTCGTCGCCGTGCGCCGAGCGGGCGGCTTGCCCGCGGCGGTCGTCACGCTCGACGAGATCCGCGTCGCGTACGACGGCACGCGACCGGACGGCGGTGTCGACGACTCCGTGCGCATCCGCAACTTCATCGCCGACGCCTACGAGACCCGCGGACTACGCTTCGTGCTCCTCGGCGGCGACGCCGACGGCTCCGCCGATTGCGACGAGTGCGAGGCCGTCGTCGTGCCGACGCGGTATCTGCAGTCGCGCGCTCTGTTCGCCGATCCGATCCCGGGCGATATGTACTACGGTTGCCTCGACGGAACGTTCGACGGCGACGGCGACGGCATCTGGGGAGAGCCGGGCGACGGCGACGACGGTGGAGACGTCGACTTCCTGTTCGAGGTGCACGTCGGGCGCGCGCCGGTCGACTCCGTCGAGGAGGCGGCGAACTTCGTGCGCAAGACGCTCGCGTACGAGTCCCAGAGTGGCACCGTCCTGCGCGAGGTCCTGCTCGTCGCCGAGTACCTCGGCTTCGGGTACGAGGCTGACTGGGGCGGCAATCTCAGCGATCAGATCCTGCAGGGCGACGGTGGAGAGTCGCTCGGCGTCGGCTTCCTCGACTCGCCCTACGCCGACTTCTTTCGCGTGCGTCGTCTGTATGATCGCGACACGGTCGGCGGCCGATGGGGTCCCGAGGCGCTGGTCGCGGCGCTCGAAGATGGCGTCCACATCGTCAACCACGTCGGGCACGCCGACATCTCGACGGTGATGAAGCTGACGAGCGCGTCGATCGACGCGCTCGATACGCCATCGCCGTTTCTCGGGTACTCGCAGAGCTGCTACGCCGCCGCCTTCGACAACCAGCGCACGCACGGCGGATACGGCGCCGACTGCGTCGTCGAGCATCTCTTGACCGGGCCGACCGGTGCGGTCGCGTTCGTCGCCAACTCGCGGCGCGGCTGGGCGAGCGCCGATTATCTGAACGGCCCGTCCCACCGGTTCAACCGCGCGTTCTGGAACGCGGTCTTCGCCGATGGCGCGCTGCGCTGGGGTGAGGCCAACGACCTGTCGAAGGAGGCGAACGTCGAGTTCATCCTGACGAACGACCGCGCCCGGTCCTGCGCGTTCGAGCTCAACACGCTCGGCGATCCGGCGCTGACGGTCCGGCTGGCAGGGCCTCGCGGCAGCGTGTCTTTCGGACGGTCGTTCTACAACCCGGGAACGCCGGCGGCCGTCACGGTCATCGACTCGGACGCCGACTCGACGCCGGACGCCGCCGACCGCGTCGGCGTGACCGTGCGCAGCGTACAGGCCGGCGACGAGGAGGTGCTGCACCTCGACGAGACGGCCCAGTCCTCGGCGGTGTTCACGGGGTCGATCTCGACCGACTATACGGCCCTGCCGGCGGTCGCCGGCGACGGCGTCCTGCAAGTCGCGCCTCCCGACACGATCGTCACGATCTGGAACGACGCCGACGACGGCAGCGGGCAGTCGGCGACCGCGGAAGCGACCGCGCACGCCGTCGATCTGCTGAGCCTGGATGGCGATTGTCCTCCGGACGGAGCGTTGGGCGTGCCCTACGCCGCGCGTCTCGAGCCGGCCGGCGGTCTGCCGCCGTACCGCATCCGCGCCGAGGGTGGCTACGTCGAGGAGCTCGGCGAGCCGTACTTCGAAGGGCTCGGCGTGCCGCGTCGCTGGAACGCCGACGAGGGCGCGTGGGACTACGCGCTGCCGTTCGACTTTCCGTTCTACGGCCGCTTCCACTCGTCGGTCACCGTCAGCTCGAACGGCTTCCTCGAGCTCGGCGAGGGCTACGCGACCGACTTCGCGAACTCGGTCGAGGCGCTCATCGCGAGTCGGCGGATCGCGCCGATGTGGACCGATCTGTCGACCCGCGACGGCGGCGATGTGTACATCGACGAGAAGCTCGACTCCGTCGTGATTCGCTGGGCGGCCGAGGAGTACTCCAGCGGCGATCTCGCGAGCTTCGAGGCCGAGCTCTTCGTCGACGGGCGCATCCGCTTCGGGTACGGCCGTCACAACGATGGGCTGTCGCCGACGATCGGCATCTCGGCCGGCGACGGCACGAGCTACGTGGTGTCGACCCTGAGCGGCCGCGAGGAGCTCGATCGCGGGCCGTCCGTCTTCCTGTATCCGACGCGTTTGCCCGCCGGCTTGACACTCGATGCGACGACGGGCGAGATCGGCGGCGCTCCCATCGAGGTCTTCGACGGCGAGGTGTCGTTCCGCGTCGAGGACGCCCTCGGTCAGTCCGAGAACCGCCTTTGCCGGATGCAGATGCGCCCCGACGGTCTCGCGCTGATCGAGCCCGCAGTCGGCGATCTGTGGCTCGTGGGCAGTCGTCAGTCGATTCGTTGGGACTTCTTTGGCGACATCGGAAGCGAGCTGCGCATCGACTACACGACCGACCCGGAATCGACGGACTTCTCGGAGGTCATCGCGGAGGCCGTGCCGATCGACAGTCGCTCGTTGACGTGGACGGTTCCCGAGCTCGCCGGCCTGCCGCGACAGGTGCGCATCCGTCTGCAGAGTCTCGAGCGTCCGGAGTTCTACACGGTGAGCCCGGTGTTCCGGATCGTCGGGCCGACTCTCGTCCTCGAGTCGCCGAACGGCGGCGAGGTCTGGATCGAGGACAGCGAGAACGTCGTGCGCTGGCAGAGCCTCGGCGCGGTCGGCGATCGGCTGCGCGTCGACTACAACGTCACCGGATCGGAGGACAGCTTCCCGCTCGTCTTGGGCGCGGACGTGCCGAACGACGGCGAGCTGCGCGTGGCGGTGCCGAGTACGCTATCCGAGTCGTGTCGCGTGCGCGTCAGCAGCTTGTCACGGCCGGAGATCGCGACGATCAGCACGGCGCCGTTCGCGATCCGCGGGCCGTCCCTGACGGTTCTGTCGCCTGCCGCCGGCGGCTGCTTGCGTGCCGGTGAGCAGACGCTGGTCACTTGGAGCGCGGTGGGCCGAACCGGCGGCGAGGTCGTCATCGAGTACAACCTCGATGGCGGCGAGGACGACTTCCCGTTCGCGGTCGCGGCCGGGCCGGTGCCGAATGCCGGAAGCGCGACGTGGGACGTGCCGGTCGAGCAGGCCGAGCGCGTTCGATTGCGGGTTCGCTCCGCCGGGGCCGCGCCGGATGTCGTCGGCGTCTCGGGAGTCTTCCGCATCGCGCACCGCTGTGCGGTCCGCGCGCTGGTATGGGTGCCGTTCATTCCGAGCGACGAGGAGCAGGTCGTCGGCGCGGTCGAGTCGATCGCGCAGTACGAGCCGGATGTCGAGATCTCGTACTCGGACCGCATGACGCCGGAGGCGCTGCGGGACGAGCTCGAGGCCGCCGACGCGTTCGTGATTCCGAAGCAGAAGCGCGGCGCCAGCGTCGACTTCCTCACGCTCGGCCGTGAGCTCGAGCCCGTGATCAGCGAGTTCCTCGCGCGCGGCGGCGCCGTCGCGGTTTGTCAGCAGACCGAGGAGTCGGACCGCTTCCTGCAGGGCACGGGGCTGATGCCGCTGACGAGGATGGGAGAGGGGACGACGCTCTGCGAGGTGTCTCTGCCGCGGCACGAGCTGGCGGTCGGGTTGCGATCGAACTTCGCCGGTCCGGTCAGCACGGCGTGGTTCGACGTCGGGGCGTCCGGCGTCGAGGTCGTCGTCTCCGAGCCCAACGGCAAGGCTGTCGTCGCGTCGCGCCCGTTCGGGTTCGGACGGCTGACGTCGATCGGCTTCGATTACTATACGTTCAATGACCAGACGGCGCGCGTGCTCGCGAACGCCGTTCGCGTGCCGTTGCCGGAGGCCGGCTTGCGGCTGACGTCACCCGACCCGGGCAGCGTGTTCCTCGCCGGTGCGGAGATCGCGATTCGGTGGTTCGCGCTCGGCGCGGCACGCGGCGACGTCGCGCTGTCGTACGGGGTTCGCGACGGCGATGGGTGCGCCGGCGGGAATCCCTGTCCGATCGCGACCGTCGCGACCGACGCGACTGGCCGTGGCGCGTTCGCGTGGTCTGCTCCGCGCATTCCGGAGGGCAGCGATCTGCTCGAGATCGACCTGCGCGTCGAGTCGACCGACCACCCGGAGCATGCGCACGAGCTGCCGGAGCCACTCCGCGTCGTTCGTCCTCTGTCGATCGCGACCGCATCCCTGCCCGAGGCGAACGTCGGCGCGCCGTACGAGGCGACCGTCGACGTCGCCGGCGGCTTGCCACCGTTCGCGTTCACCGTGCTCGGCTTGCCCCACGGAATGATCGCGACGCCGCTCGAGCCGACGACGGATCGGACCCTCCGCATCGCGGGAACGCCGCAGGAGGAATGTCCGAACTGCGAGCTCACCATCGTCGTCGAAGACGCGGCGGGATTCTCGGCGCGGGCGTTTCTCGCGCTGCCCATCGTGCGGCGCGAGATCGTCGTCGAACGTCCCCGATCGCGCGATCTCCTGCTGTTCGGAAGTCCGTTCGAGATCCGCTGGCGCAGCGCCGGCAGCGTCGGCGAGACCGTGACGCTGAGCTACAACACCGACGGCTCGACGCGGCCCGACGCGTTCCCGCATCAGATCGCGCGCTCCGTGCCGCTCGAGGGCGAGGGCGCGGGGCGAGGCGCATTCGTTTGGAACGTGCCCGCGATCACCGCCGAGCGCTGTCGCTTGAAGATCCAATCGGACCAGTTTCCCGGGATCTACGACATCACGGATGGCACGTTTTCAATCGTCGGGCCGACGATTCGCCTGACGGCACCGATCGGTGCCGAGTGCTGGGAGCCCGGCCGCCGCCGTCATATCGCGTGGCGTTGGGCTGGCAAGGACGATGGCACCGTGCGCATCGAGTACAGCATCGACACGACGACGGGCGAGGACGGGACCTGGCACGAGGTCGCTGCGGACGTGGAGAACACGGGCGACTTCGCCTGGATCGTTCCGGACGCGGTGTCGGACGCTTGCCGCGTGCGGGTCCGCTTCGAGAACGCGCCGGATATCCGCGACGTGTCGCCGGAGCCGTTCACGATCAGCGACGATTGCGGCGTGCGCGCGGTGATCTGGACTCCGTGCCCCGGCGCCGACGTCCACGTCGCGAACATGCGTGCGGCGCTGGAGGAGCGCATCGTCGACGCGGAGATCGTCGAGACCACGACGCGCTCGCGTCCGTCTCTGGGGGCGTTGCTCTCGAACCGCGACGCGCTCGTCGTCCCGTTGATGTCGATCTGCGGCACCCTGGACTACGAGCAGCTCGGCGCGTCGATGCGGCCGGTGCTCGAGCCGTTCGTCGAGGACGGGGGCGTCGTGGTTTTCTGCGCGCCCGGATCGCAGCCGTCACGGCTGCTCGCGGGGCTCGGGCTTCTCGAGAGGCTCAATCTCATCACGTCGCAGGCCGGCTTGCCGTGCTCGCTCGCGTCCTACCTGCACCCGGCTACGAGGTCGGTGCCGCTCGATTTCCTCGGCGCGTTCTCGACCTCGTCGTGGCGCGTCGTCGGCGGCGAGTTCGTGCCGCTCGTCGAGAGCGACGGCGGCACGGTCGTGGCGTCGACCGAGCAGGGCTTCGGGCGTTGGTTGCTGCTCGGATTCAACTACCGGATCCGCGATGCGGACAACGACGTCAACGAGCGACTGCTGGCCGCCGCCGTGCGGCCGCGGGTCATCGAGGATGGGCTGCGCGTGTTGTCGCCGCTACCGCTCGACATCTTCGCTACCGGAGATCGCGTGCCGATCACGTGGGCGGCGCAGGGCGAGCGGTCGGGCACGGTCGTCATCGACTACAACACCGACGGCGCGACCGACGCGTTCCCGCTGCGCATCGCCGCGGTCGAGGGCGGAGCGTCGGGCGGCTCGTTCGATTGGACTGCACCGCAACCGCCGCCCGGCGAGCATCTCGTGTGTCGGTTGCGCGTCGCGTGGGCCGACGAGTCGGCGCTCCCGGCATCGTCCGAAGAGGTCTTCTTCGTCACCGAGGCGCCGCTGCGCATCGAGACCGAGGCGCTCGCGAACGGATACCAAGGCGCCGCGTACGGCTCCGAGTTCGCCGTCTCCGGTGGTGCGCCGCCGTACCTCTTCGACTCGTCCGATCTGCCGACCGGGCTGTTCCTGCCGTCGCCGGAAGGCGTCGAGATGTCGTCGATGATCGAGGGGGTGCCGCTCGAGACGAGCACCGACCAGAGCGTTCACATCCGTGTGCGCGACGCGACCGGGCGCGAGGTCGAAGCGGCGTATTCGATCGACATCCTGCCGAGTCGACTCGAGCTCCTGTGGCCGATCGGCGGCGAGTTCCTGCTGGCGGGATCGACTCACGAGGTTCGTTGGCGGGTCTTCGGCGAGGTCGGCAGCACGGTGACGGTGCGCTACAACCTCGACGGCAACTCGCGGGACTTCCCGGAGCTCGCCGCGGCGGACGTGCCGGTCGGCGAGCCGTTCCAGTGGACGGTGCCGGCTGCTGCGCGCAGCGAGCGTTGCCGGCTGCAGATCACGTCGGAGATGGGCTTTCGCGGCACGCATGCGCGGACGTTCGCGATTTCGGGGCCCGGCGTGACGTGCTTGCATCCGGACGGCGGCGAGGTGTGGGAGACCGGCGAGCCGTTGACGATTTGCTGGCGTTCGCTCGGCAATCCGGGCGACGCGGTCGCGATCGACCTGTTGCTCGAGGGCGAGGGCGACGACGACGACGAGTCGATGGTGATCGCCTTGTCGGCGCCCGACACCGGCGCGTTCGAGTGGCAGGCGCCGAGCTCGCCCTGGCCGCAGTGTCGTCTGCGAGTGCGATCGGTCGCGGACCCCGCGCTCGTCGACGAGTCGGACGGCGCATTCGCGATTCGCTACCGCAAGCCCGTGCGCGGCACCGTGTGGATACCTTGGGCGGACTTCGATCAGGCCGAGGTGCGCGGCGCGATCGCGGCGGTGACGATCTGGGAGCACGACTTCGACTGGCGGCTGTCGCGAGCGCGTACGCCGGAGGAGCTCCGTGTCGAGCTGCTGCGTAGCGAGGCGTTCCTGATGGTGCAGCAGGTGCCCCGGGATGACGTGAACTTCGCGGCGCGCGGGCGGGCGTTCGCCGACGTGCTCGAGGGATTCGTCGCGCAGGGCGGCACGGCTGTCGTTCTCAAGCAGCGGTTGACGGCCAACGACTTCCTGCCGGCGACCGGGCTGCTCGACGTCGTCGAGATCGGACAGGCTTTCGACGTCGAGTGTCGCGTCGGCATGCCTGATCACCCGGTCGTCAATCAGGTGCCGGAGCCGTTCCGATCGGCGGCAGCGACGGGCTGGTATGAGGTCGCGAGCGGCGAGGCTCATGACGTCGACGTCTACGCGACCACGAACGACGGTCACCCCGTCGCCATGGGTCGCGATCTCGGCGACGGCCGAGTCGTGCTCATCGGATTCGACTACCAGGACTACACGCCCGAGTCGGCGCGTCTCCTGGCGAACGCCGTGCGGATGACGCGTCCGACGGGGCCGCGACCGCGTTTCGTCCGTGGCGATGCCAACGCGAGCGGGAGGATCGACATCGTCGACGCGACCTTCATCCTCGAGTACCTGTTCCGCGGCGGCGCGGAGCCGCCGTGTCTCGACGCGGCTGACGCGGACGACAGCGCCGCTGTGGGACCGCGCACCCACGAGTCGGTCAACGTGTCAGACGCCGTCGCGATCCTGCGCTGGCTGTTCGTCACGCAACGACCGCTGCCGCCGCCGACCGCGCGGGTGGCACTCGAAGTCGGCGATTCCTGCGGGACCGATCCGCAGATCCGCGATGGGCTCGGGTGCGCGGCGTTCCCGCTGTGTGAGTGACTTCGCGCTTTGCCGTTCTGCGGATGACGCCGCAGCGTCCCTCGGAGCCACGAGACGCATAAGTGAAGCGAAGCACCGCCGCGGTCCGCTCGACTGCTCCTCCGCCCCCGCCGCCTTTCTGATCGAACTCACGATTCCCGCTCGCGTCCATGCACTACTGAGTGCGGGAGCGATCCGGGCGGACCTTAAAGCTTGGCCCGCCGTTTCGCCGCACCTACAATGCGAACTGTCCGCGAACCCCGAGTCAGGGAGAGCGCTATGGAAGAACGCAATACCGTCCCCGACCCGCCCGCAACCGGGGCTGGCGGTGGCGCCCCGACGGATGCGCACGGCCATTCCGGCCGCCTGTACGGCGCATTGCGTGTCGTGCGCCGCCGGATGCTCCTCGCGCGGTTCTTGCGTGCGGTCACGTTCGATCTGGTCGTCTTCGGCTCGCTGTTCGCCATCGCTCTCTTCGCCGAGAAGCTCATGGCGTTCGGCCTCGATCCGTGGCTGCTGCTCGGCTGCTGCGTCGGCGCGAGCCTCGTGTTCAGCTCGGTGCGCACGCTCCTGCTGGGACGCGTCGGCGACCTGGAGGCCGCGGCGGAGACCGACGTCCGCCTCTCGCTCAAGGAGCGCGTATCGAGTGCGGTCTACCTGCACGAGAATCCGCAGGATCGCGACAACCCGGATTGGGAGCGCCTGATCCTGCGCGATGGAGCGCGATCGCTCGAGCCATCGCGGATCAAGGAGCAGTTCCCGGTGAGCGTGTCGGCCCAAATCGGGTGGACGCTGCTTCCGGCGCTCGCGGCCGTCGCGCTGTGGCTGTGGATGCCCGGCCTGGACGTTCTCGGACTGCGCGTCGATCGCGAGGCCGAGGCCGAGGTGCGACGCGAGGTCGAGAAGGAGAAGAAATCCCTCCAAGACAAGCTCGACGAGATCGCGGCGGAGGCGAAGCGGGAGGACCTCCCCGATCTGCAGAAGCTCATCGACTCGATGCGCCAGCAGGTCGAGAACAAGAAGAAGGACGGCCAGGCGACGAAGAGGCCGAAAGAGGTCGGCGCCGGCGATGCGAAGAAGCGCGAGCTCGTCAAGCTGACCCAGCGCGAGGATCTCCTCAAGCGCGCTCGCGACGCCGCGAAGTTCCAGAACGCGCGGAAGGCGCTCGAGCAGCTCTCCCGCACGCGTCTGAAGAACTCCGATCTGACGCGGAAGCTTCTCGACGCGCTCAAGAAGCGTGACCTGAAGCGCGCGCGCAAGGAACTCGACGCGCTGAAGAACAAGATCGGCAAGCTCGCCAAGAAGGATCTCAAGCGCCTGACCAAGGAGGAGAAGGCCGAGCTTCAGAAGCTTGCGGCCGAGCTCGGCAAGCTCTCGGACAAGCTGAACTCGATGAAGGGGCTGTCGAAGGCGCTGAAGAACGCGGCCAGCGGCCTGAAGGCGAGCGATCTGTCCAAGGCGCTCCAGGGGATGAAGCTCTCGGATGAGGAGCTCGATCAGCTCGCGAAGCAGATGCAGGAGATGGATCTCGTCGAACGCTCCCTCGAGCTCGTCAAGCTGAGCAAGGAACAGCTCTCGAAGCTCCAGAAGCACCACTGCCCGGACTGCGGCAAGCCGAAGCCCAACAAGCCGGGCCAGAAGCCCGGCGGCACGTGAAAGGGCTCCGGCAAGGGAGGCTGACCCTCCCAAGGCCAGGGCCGCGGTCGCGGTCAAGGAGGAGGTCGAGGATTGGCGGGCGTGGGACAGCGGACGGCACAAGGTCAGCAGGGCTCGATGAGTTCCGGCGGCGGCAAGGGCGGCGGGCCGCAAGGCGGTCAAGCCGACGGCGGCGGACCGGCGGCGCGACCGGAGGATGTCGATTTCGACCCGCTCAAGATCGGCGCCCGCAAGCTCGATCCGCGCGGTCAGATCATCAGCCAGCTCGAGGTCGAGGGCCCGTCCACTCCCGGCGAGTTCACGGCGCCGAAGAACGCCGAGTTCCAGCGCATCGTCGCGGAGGTCTCCGAGGAGATCGACGATCAGCCGATTCCGGTCGAGTACAAGGACATCGTGCGGCGCTTCTACGGCGCGCTCGGCAAGGGCGCCGGCGGCGGCGCCGCGGAGGAAGGTGGCACCGCGGACGGCGGTTCGACGGAGGACGAGTGATTCGGGGGCAACTCCAGTTCGTTCCGGCGCGGATAGCGGCGGGCGTGACGCTCGTCGTCGTGTCTGCCGCTCTCGCGTTGACAGAGTCGGGCTGCGGCGGCGCGAGCGCTGACGATGGCGCATTCGGCGCGCCGCCGGATCTCGTCGTCGGCGAGCTCGGCATCGGGCCGGCGCAGTTCAAGTTTCCGCGGTGCGTGACGATCGATCCGCGCTCCGGGCGGTTCTGGGTGGTCGATCGGACCGGTCGCATCCAGCTCTTCACGCCGGATGGCGAGCTCATCACGTCCTGGGAGACGCCCGAGCACGAGTTCGGCCAGCCGGTCGGGCTCGCGGTCGATCGCGACGGAACGCTTCTCGTCAGCGACAGCCACTACCACCGCGTCCTGCGCTATCGTCCCGACGGATCGGAGATCCTCGCTCGGTGGGGGAGCAAGGGCACCGGGCCGGGGCAGATCACGTTCGGACGCGACGTCGCCGTCGACGCGGCGGGCAACGTCTACGTCGGCGACTACGGCGGCATGAACGACCGCGTGCAGAAGTTCTCTCCGGCGGGCGAGTTCCTGCTCGAGTGGGGGCGACAAGGGACCGGCGACGGCGAGTTTGACCGCGTGCAAGGCATGACGATCGATCCGGGCACAGGACGCGGCGATCGCGAGACCGTGCTCGTCGCCGATTGCTGCAACCACCGCGTGCAGCGCTTCGATACCGCGGGGCGCTTCCTGGGAACCTTCGGCACGCTCGGCACCGCGCCGGGAGAATTGCGCTACCCATCGTCTGTCGCGGTTCTGGCCGACGGCTCGATTCTCGTCAGCGAGTGGGGCAACAACCGCGTGCAGAAGTTCGACGCGAACGGACGCTCGATCGGCACGTGGGGACGGCCGGGGCGGAGCATCGGCGAGCTCGCCACGCCGTGGGACGTCGAGGTCGCTCCGACGAAAGGCGGCGAGCGTATCTTCGTTGTCGATTATGGCAACCATCGTCTCCAGGTGTTCGACGCGGCCGGCGCCTTCCGAGCCGTGGAGCGTGAAGTGACGTCGCGCGATGTGGTCGATCCGTCCGGCGCGATCGCATCCGTACGGAGCCTCGTCTGCGAATGACCGGCCTGTCGCTAGAGTTCGCCAGCAAGTGGTTCCTCTTCGGCCTTGTCCTCTTGCCGCTCGTGTATTGGCTGTCGCGACGCAGCCTTTCCGGTCTCGGCAGGGGGCGGCGTATCACGGCGGTCGTACTGCGCACGCTCGCCGTGTTGCTCCTCGTGCTCGGCCTGGCGCGAACGCGCGTCTTCAAATCCGACGACAGTCTGTGCGTGTTCTTTGTCGCCGACCGCTCCTACAGCATCCTGCCGGAGCGCTGGGAGCTGATCCTCGAGGAGATCGCCTCCGCGCAACGCGATATGCGCAGCGTCGACGGCGATCGCGTCGGGTTGATCCTGTTCGGCCGCGAGGCCGGCATCGAGGTCTCGGCGCAGGAGGGCGAGATCGACTTCGACAAGCTCGAGTTCCAGACGCTGATCCGTCCCGAGGCGACCGACATCCAATCGGCGATCCGCCTGGCGGTCGCGGCGTTTCCTCAGGGCGTCGGCGGCAAGCGTCTCGTCCTGTTCACCGACGGCAACGAGAATCGCGGCGCCGTTCTCGAGGAAGTGCGCAGCGCGCGTTCCCTCGGCGTCACGGTCGACGTCGTGCCGGTCCGCTCCGCGCAGCCCGCGGAGATCTGGGTCGACAAGGTCGTCGTCGATCCGGAGGTGCAGGTCGGCCAGCCGTTCGATCTCGGCATCGTCGTCAGCTCGACCGAGGCGACGCGCGCGCGCATCCTGATCTACCAGAACGACACGCTGATCGATCAGACCGGCGTCGTGCGCGATCTCGAGCCCGGCAAGAACCCGCTGACGGTTCGCGGCATCCGCCACGACGCGCCGGGTTTCTTCGACTTCGAGGTGCGCGTCGAGCCGCTCGATCGCAAGGCTGACCGCGTGACGCAAAACAACATGGGCAGCGCGTTCGTGTTGATCGCGGGCGAGCCGAAGGTCCTGCTGTGCCTGTCGAGCGCCGAGTTCGAGCAGGAGCAGCAACTCGAGGCGCCACTGCTCGCGGCGTTGGCCGACGAGAGGATCGGCGTGGACGTCGTCCCAGCAGAGCTGCTGCCGCGCGACGCGGGAGAGTATCTGAACTACGACGCGATCATCTTCTCCAACGTCGGCGCACACGAGCTCACCGAAGAGCGCATGAAGCTCCTCCATGGCCTCGTCGAGGGCGTCGGCCTCGGCTTCGTCATGATCGGTGGCCAGAACAGCTTCGGGGCGGGAGGCTATCAGGGCACTCCCATCGAGCGTCTGCTGCCGGTCGACATGGAGGTCAAGCAGAAGAAGATCCTGCCGAACGGCGCGCTGGCGGTCGTCGTCCACTCCTGCGAGCTCGGCAACGGCAATTGGTGGGCGCGCAAGGTCGTGCAGAAAGCGATCCGCATCCTGTCGCCTCGCGACTACTGCGGCGTGCTCTACCACGACGACCTCGGCGGCGAGAAGTGGCTATTCCCCATGTGGCCGTGCTCGAAGAAGCAGATGATGCTCGGCCGGCTCAAGAACTTCAATCCGGGCGACATGATGTCGTTCCAGCAGATCTTCAAGCTGGCGCTGACCGGGCTCCAGGGCACGCCCGCATCGGTCAAGCACATGATCATCCTGTCGGACGGAGATCCGGGCGCGCCGAATCCTTCCGACGTCAAGCAGATCACGTCGGGCCGCAGTCCGGTGACGATCTCGACGATCTGCTACGGCGCTCATGGCGGCACGATTCCGCCGATCATGAGAGACCTCGCGAAGAAGGGGAAGGGCAAGTTCTATCACCTGCGCGATCCGAAGAAGCTGCCGGAGATCTTCATTCGCGAGGCGACGACGGTGCGCAAGTCGTTGATCTCGAACGATCCCTTCTTCCCGCAGGTCCTCGCTCACGGCGCGGTGCTGCAGGGGCTTCGCGACGAGAGGCTGCCGCAGCTGGGCGGCTACGTGCTGTCGACCGCGAAGCCACTCGCCGATGTGCTGATCGTGCGACCTCCGGTGCCGGAGGACCCGACGCAGGACCCGATCCTCGCGACGTGGAACTACGGCCTCGGCAAGTCCGTGGCCTTCACGTCCGACGCGCGGCCGCACTGGGGCAAGCGCTGGACGGGGTGGGGCAGCTACCAGAAGTTCTGGTCGCAGCTCGTGCGCTGGGTGTCGCGTAGCCGCAGCCCGGTCGCCGGGCGCGTTACGCGTCAGATCCGCGGCGGGGAGGGCAAGATCATCTTCGACGCGATCAACGAGACGACCGGCGCGCTCGATTCGACGCTGCGCATCGAGGCGAAGGTGGTCTCGCCGGATCACGAGACTCGCGACGTCGTCGGGCGGCAAACGCGGCCCGGCCGCTACGAGTTCGACATCCCGGCCGACGTCGAGGGAACGCACACCGTGACGCTCCAGTACGTCAAGGACGGACAGAAGAGCAGCTTCACCACGGGACTGACGGTGCCCTACTCGCCGGAGTTTCGCCATCGCGATCCGAACGCGCCGCTCTTGCAGCGCATCGCGGATGCGAGCGACGGGCGCTACGTGGCGGGGCTCGCGAACGTCGGCGACGTCGATCTCTTCTCGCGCGACTTCCCGCGCTCCTGGGATGTCCAGGACATCTGGCGGGGGCTCCTGACGACGGCGCTTTTGCTGTTCTTCGCCGACATCGTGGTGCGCCGGGTGATGATCGACTACCGCGGAGCGGTCGTGAAGGCCGCTGCGCTCGTCGCGCGCGTGCTGCCCGGTCGTCGCAAGCGAGACACCGCCGAGGACGTCGAGCTCGCGAATCTGCTGCGTCGCAAGCAAGAGATGCGCGACAAGCAGCGCGAACGCGCCGCGGCGTGGGAGCTGACCGCCGGCAGTGCGGGCGACGCGGGCGACGCCGACGACGCACCGAAGCTCGACGCTGCCTTCGACGCCAGCGCGGCGCCGTCGAGCGAATCCGCCGCCGACAAGCCGAAGCCGAAGAAAGCGAAGAAACCGGAGCCGGAGCCCGCGGAGGAGGGCGGCTACACGAGCCGTCTGCTCGCGGCGAAGCGGCGCGCTCTCGACAAGAGGCGCGGCGACGATAGATGATGACGGGATCTACCGGGGCTCGCCGGAAGGCGAATCCTGCGAGTTTGAACCAGGGACGCTGATGCGACGGAAGATGCCATGACGACGGGAGCCGTGGGCTCGATCGAAGAGAGGGCCGCCGAGTTTCGCGAGAAGTTCCAAGCGATCCGCGACGAGATCGGCAAGATGATCGTCGGGCAGCGCGACATCGTCGATCAGGTGCTGATCGCGCTGTTCGCCGGCGGGCACTGTCTTCTCGAGGGCGTGCCCGGGCTGGGCAAGACGCTTCTCGTGCGGACGCTTGCCGAGGTGCTCGACCTGGAGTTCAGCCGCATTCAGTTCACACCCGATCTGATGCCGGCTGACATCATCGGCACCAATATGGTCGTCGAGGACGAGAGGGGCCACCGCCAGTTCGAGTTCCAGCAAGGCCCGCTCTTCGGCCAGATGATCCTCGCCGATGAGATCAACCGCGCGACGCCGAAGACGCAGTCGGCTCTCCTCGAGGCGATGCAGGAGAGGAGCATCACGGTCGGCGGCACGATCCACCGGCTCGAGGAGCCGTTTCTCGTCATGGCGACGCAGAATCCCCTCGAGATGGACGGCACGTATCCGCTGCCCGAGGCCCAGCTCGATCGCTTCCTCTTCAAGGTCCTCGTCGACTATCCGACGCGCGAGGAGCTCGCGACCGTCGTCGATCGCACCGTCGATCCGTACACGTACGACCCGCGCCAGCTGATGGACGGTCCGGAGATCCAGGCGTGGAAGACCTTGATCAAGGACGTCGTCGTCGCGCCGCACGTCAAGGACTACGGCATTCGACTGGCGCTGGCGAGCCACCCGCAAGGCGAGCACGCCGTCCCGGCGACGAATCGCCTCGTCCGATACGGATCGAGTCCGCGCGGCGTGCAGTCGATGATCCTGGCCGCGAAGATCCGCGCGCTATTGGACTCGCGCTACAACGTCAGCTTCGACGATTTGAAGCGCTGTGCGCACCCGGTTCTGCGGCATCGCCTCCTGCTCAACTTCGAGGGTGAGGCGGAGGGAATCTCGACCGACACGATCATCGACGAGATCATCGCCGAGACCCCGCTGGAGGCGAACTAGTGGCGGTAGGAGAGTCGACTGGGAGTGGCCCGCGGCTCGGCGGTTCGCAGCGCGCCAGGTCGCAGCTTCTCGACGATGAGTTCATCGCGCGGATCGAGAAGCTCGAGCTGATCTCGCGCAAGGTCGTCTCCGGCCAGATCAAGGGTGAGCGACGCTCGAAGCGACGCGGCCACTCGACCGAGTTCGCCGACTACCGGCCGTATGTCGTCGGCGACGATCTGCGCTTCGTCGATTGGAACATCTACGGCCGCCTCGACCGCCTGTTCCTGAAGGTCTTCCTCGAGGAGGAGGACCTGCGACTGAATATCCTCGTCGACAGCAGCCGTTCGATGCGGTTCGGCGATCCCGACAAGCTCGACTACGCCAAGCGGCTCGCGGCGGCGATGGGCTACATCGGCCTGGTCAACCAGGACCGCGTGGAGATCGCACAGTTCGCGACGCGGCTCGCGCCGGTCTTCGGGCCAGCGCGCGGCCGACGCCAAACGCATCGCATGCTCGACACCCTCGGCCGCCTCGAACCGATGGAAGAGCAAGGTACCGACCTCGCGACCTCGTGCCGCGACTTCACCGTCGGGTCGAACGGCGCCTCAGGAAGACGGGGTGGCGGCATTCTGCTCTTCATCACCGACTTCTTCGATCGCAGCGGCTTCGAGACCGCGCTGCGGTATCTGCTCGCGACGAGCCGGTCGACCGAGATCTTCGTGTTCCACATCATGGCGCCGCAGGAGCTCGAACCCCGCCTGAGCGGTGACCTGCGTTTGGTGGACGTCGAGGACGGGCTGACGTCGGAAGTCACGATCAGCGCTCCGCTCCTGAAGCAGTACCGCAAGACGCTTGATGGGTTCCGAGCGGAGATCCAGCATTTCTGCTCGCAGCGGGGCTTGAACTACATCTTCACGTCGACCGAGGTTCCGTTCGACCAGCTCGTGCTCGGGTACCTTCGGCGCAGGGGGCTGCTCCGATGACGCCGGTCTGGTGGATTCTCGCGTTCGTCCCGGCTCTGATCGCACTCTACTTTCTGAAGCTCAAGCGCCAGGACGTGGCGATCTCGAGCACGTACCTGTGGAAGCGCAGCCTCGAGGATCTGCACGTCAACTCGCCGTTCCAGCGCCTGCGTCAGAGCCTCCTGTTCCTGCTCCAGCTCTTGACGCTTCTCCTCCTGATCGCAGCCGTATGGCAACCGCGTTGCGACAGCGTGCAACGCGGCGGGCGCAACCTGCTCGTCCTCATCGATCGCTCGGCGAGCATGAACGCGCGCGAGGAAGGCGGCACGCGGCTCGAGCTCGCTCGCAAGCGGGCGCTGGCGCTCGTCGAGGACATGGCCGCGTCGGATCGCATGGCGGTTCGCACGTTCGCCTCGCGTCTCGAGACGCTGCAGCCGTTGACAAACGACAAGGCGATTCTGCAGGCGAAGATCCGCGCGATCCAGCCGTCGTCGATGCCGACCGATATCTCGGACGCGTTGCGGGCCGTGTACTCGATCGCCGAGACGCTGGCGACGGTCGAGGTCTACGTGATCGGGGATGGCTGCTACGGCGAGCTGCAGGACGTCCCGGAGGAGGTCAAGCGTCTCGACCTGAAGTTCATCAACACCGCGAGTGCGCTCGACAATATCGGCATCACCGAGGCCGACGTTCGGCGAACGCTCGGCCGGGAGAAGCGAACGGAGGTTTTCGCGCTCGTCGAGAACTTCTCGGCCGTGGCGCGGGATCTGACCGTGTCGTTGTTTCGCGACGACACTCTCGTACGCGCGAGGGAGATCCACGTTCCTCCGGCGGGTGGCACGCCGGTGATCTTCGACGCGTCGAACGTCGAGCCGGGGACCGTGCGCGTGGTCGTCGAGACGGAGGCGGACGGGCTTGCCGACGACGACGTAGCGTTCCTCGAGATCCCGGCGCCGAAGGACGTCGAGGTCTGGATCGTGTCGGAGGGGAACTTCGTCGTCGAGAGCGCGGTCAAGTACATCCCGCACGTCACGAGCCGGGTCGTGTCACTGGAGGAGTACCAGAAGGCTGTCAGCGCGGCTGAAGGCGACGGCGACGACGCGGAGGAGGACGCCGAGCTGGCGTCGGTCTTCATCTTCGATCGCGTCGCGCCGAAGGAGGTGCCGCCGGCCCCGGCGATTTTCATCGGCTGTCGACCGCCGGCGATCCCGCAGGGCGCGTCGGGCGGTTTGTTTCCGGTGCCGAAGATGATCGAACGTCCCCTCGTGATCGACAGCGATCTCGGCCACCCCGTGAACTACATGCTCGACTACGCGGACCTCGCGGTCAAGGAGAGCTGGGTATTCGAGCCGTCGGAGCGTCTGCATCCCCTGGTCGAAGCCGAGGATGGTGCGGTCATCGCGACGACTACGTATCGGCGTGCGGGGAAGTTCCCCATCCAGGCGCTGTTCGTCGGATTCGACGTTCTCGAGAGCAATTGGCCGATCAACAATCCGTCGTTCCCGATCTTCTTCGTCAACGCGGTCAACTGGCTCGGTGCAGGGGAGAGCGAATCGCGGCCGCGCTGGCGAAGTGGCGAGATCCTCGTTCACCGCCTGGAGGACGAGAAGAGCGCTGCGATCGCCGCCGACCTGCTCGCGAAGGACCCTGCCGGCGGGCAGCAGCCCGCGGTTCTGGAGCGCGGTGGTGTCGTCGTTCTCGGAACTGCCGAGCGGACGGGAGTCTACCGATTGCTCGCAGCCGACGAGGAGCTGCGTCGTTTTTGCGTCTCGCTGCTGTCGGCTTCCGAGTCGAGACTGACGCCGCTCGAGGCGGTCGAGCTCGGTGACATCACGATTCGAACGGAGACACAGCTCGAGGACGAGGCGACCGATATCTGGATGTGGCTTGCCCTGGCCGGTCTGGGCATCATGCTGCTCGAATGGTACGTGTACAATCGGCGGATGTACGTTTGACCGCTCGCTGAAGCGGATTCGACGCGCATCCTGAGGCCGCGAGGAAGGGAGACGATGTCGGAGTATCTGGATTTGGTGGCGGGCACGACGCGCCCGCGGGTCGTCTGTCCGGAGACGAGGCAGAGCCTGTCGGTGGCCGGAGACGACGTCATCGCGCGATTGCGTGCCGAGATCGAGAGCGCGACCCTGCGTAACCGAGGCGGCGAGACCGTCGCGGGCGAGTTGACGGCCGGCTTCATTCGCGAGGACGGCAAGGTGCTCTATCCCGTGCTCGACGATGTTCCCGTTCTCCTCGTCGAGGGCAGCATCGAGCTCGAGTAGTGCGCGGGTCGGCGGGGGCGCTCACTCGCGGCGTTCAGAAGCCCGCACGGCGCTGAAGGCGAACGCGCCCAGCAGGGCGAGCGTCGGTACCAGCACGGCCCAGCCGTACGCGCGGTACCCGACGATCATGAAGAGGGGGAGCGCGGCGGTCAGGAGCAGGATGCTGCCGATGCGGCCACGGCGTCCGCTACGCGCGGCGTTGTCCGGCGACGACCAAGCGTGGCCCTTGACGCCGTCGCCGTCGCCACGCCAGTCGTCGTCGTCATCGGGCAACTCTACCGAGTAGTAGTCGACGTCGCCCTTCCATCCGGTCTCCTGATCACTGCCGCAGTGCGGGCACGCTTGCGCGTTCTCGTCGACGGGCTCTCCGCAATGTGGGCAGTGGTACTCGCTCATGACGCTCTTGGTCTGGCTCAGTGTACCGCGTCGAGCGTCTGGCTTGCCGCTACGGCTTCGCGGGCTGCGGCACCCGCATGCGCAGGCAGCCCTCCTCGTAGTCCAGCCGCGCCGTATCCCCAGGGTTGATCTGCGCCAGGATGATCATCTCGGACAGCGGGTCCTCGATGCGCTCCTCGAGGACTCGTCGGATGCCGCGAGCGCCGTGCTTGTTGTCGAAGCCGAGCTGGATCAGGTATTGCTGCGCTTCCTCTGTGACTTCCAGCTGGATCTCCCGCTCGGCGAGTCGACTCTGAATCTTGGTGAGCTCGAGGTGGAAGATCTCGTTGATCTCCTCGATGTCGAGGAAATCGAAGGACACGACCGCGTCGACGCGATTGATGAACTCGGGCCGGAAGTGATTCTCGAGTTCCTCGGCGACGAACTTCGTCACCTGTCCCCTGTCGGACTCCTCGCCTCCCGATCGGAAACCGAGGCCGCCTTGCGTCAGCGACGCGCGCGCGCCGAGGTTCGACGTCATGATGAGGATCGTGTTCTTGAAGTCGACCGTGCGACCGAAACCGTCCGTCAAGCGACCCTCTTCGAGAATCTGCAGCAGCATGTTCGCGAAGTCGGGGTGCGCCTTCTCGATCTCGTCGAGGAGGACGACGGAGTACGGCTTGCGTCGAATCTTCTCGGTCAGCTGGCCGCCTTCCTCGTATCCGACGTATCCCGGCGGCGAACCGATGAGCCGACTGATGCTGTGCTGTTCCATGTACTCGGACATGTCGAGCGCGATCAGCGCGTCGGGACAGCCGAACAGGAATTCCGCCAGCGCCTTGGCGAGGAGCGTCTTGCCGACGCCGGACGGTCCGACGAAGACGAACGAACCGAGCGGGCGGTTGGGATCCTTGAGCCCGGCGCGCGAGCGGCGAATCGCCCTGGAGACGGCCGTGATCGCCTCTTCCTGGCCGATGACCGTTTCATGGAGGATCTCCTCCAGCTGCGCCAGACGCTTCGTCTCGTCTTCCTTGAGGTTCGCGATGTGAACGCCTGTCATCTGCTCGACGGTTTCGCGGATCGCCTCCGCGTCGACTTTGCCGTCGATCTCGCGGGTGGACTTTTTCCAGTCCTGGATCACCCCTTCCTTGTTGCGCTTGACCTTCTCGACCTTGTCGCGGAGCGACGCGGCGAGCTCGAAGTCCTGGTTGTGGACGGCGGCGTCCTTCTCCCGCTCGTAGCGTCCGAGGTCGTCCTCGAGCTGAGTCACGTCCGGCGGCCGCGTCGTGCGCGCCAGCCTTTCGCGCGAGCAGGCTTCGTCGATGACGTCGATCGCCTTGTCGGGAAGGTACCGACCCGAGATGTAGCGCGACGAGAGCTCGACAGCGGCGAAGATCGCCTCGTCCGTGATGCGAACCCTGTGGTGCGCCTCGAGGCCGTCTCGCAGGCCGTGGAGGATCTCGACCGCCTCTATCTTCGACGGCGGCTCGATGATCACGGTCTGGAAGCGGCGCTCCATCGCGCCGTCCTTCTCGATGTGCTTGCGGTACTCGTCGAGCGTCGTCGCACCGATGCACTGAATGTCGCCGCGTGATAGCGGCGGCTTGAGGATGTTGGACGCGTCGAGCGAGCTCTCGGAGGCGCCCGCGCCCATCATCGTGTGGATCTCATCGACGAAGAGCATGATGTTCTTCGCGTCGATGACTTCCTTGATGATGCTTTTGAGGCGCTTCTCGAACTCACCGCGGTACTTCGTTCCCGCGAGAACGGCCGCGAGATCCAGGTTGATGACTCTCTTGTCCGCGAGGATCTCCGGCACGCTGCGGTCAGCGATGCGCTGCGCGAGCCCCTCGATGATCGCGGTCTTCCCGACACCGGGCTCGCCGATGACCACGGGGTTGTTCTTCGTCTTGCGGCTCAGGATCTGGATGATCCGTTGGATCTCCTTGTCGCGGCCGATGACGGGCTCGAGCTTGTTCAGCGAGGCCTGCTCGGTGAGGTCGATGCTGAACGACTCCAGAACGGTCAGCTTCTGACCGCCGGACTTCGGGAACTGGTACTTCTGCGGATTCGGCTGATCGTCGCCGGACCCGAGCATCGCCAGCACGGTCTGCTCGACGTCGGTAGCGTTCAGGCCGATCTGCTGCAGCATGCGGGCCGCGCCGCCCTCTTCTTCGCGCAGCACGCCGAGCAGCAGATGCTCCGTCGAGATGAACGAATGGCCGCAGCGCACGGCTTCGTCGCTCGCGAGCTGCAGGCAGCGTTTGGCGTGAGGCGTGAACGGGATGGCCGACGGGTGATCCCCCGTATCGATGCGACCGAGCGCCTCGTCGACCAACGTATTGAGTTGGTCCATGTCGGCGCTCGAGCGCATGAGGGCCTGTATCGCGATGCTGTCCCTCTGCGCGAGAACCGCTCGGAGCATGTGCTCCGTGCCGACGTAGTCGTGCCCTCGGCCCTTGGCCTCTTCTCCCGCAGCAAGAAGTACCTTCTCCGCACGTTCGGTAAACTTAACTGCCATATCTCGCGTCGCTTCTACTTTCGCGGTTGCGCGGCCAGTCAGCTTGAGCCGGCCCCAGACTCGGACCACGGACTGCCATCGTGTGGCCTGCTCGACCGAGCAGGTCGACGGGCGACCGAGGAAGTCTATCCTGCGGACGCCGATCGGCAAGCGGTTCGGTCAGCTCGCTGCTCTTCCAGCGATGCGTGAGGCTCGAGCGATCGCTTTTCCGGACGATGGTCGGCCTCGCCGGCGCATCGTATCTTCCTCGGAAGCCTCTCGTCGTCGGGCTCGCAGGCGGCGATGGCGACACTTGTCTGCGACAATCCGAGGTGTCGATGTCCGTACAGACCGGAATCACGTCGCCGTCCACCGAGGGCGCCTTGCCGTCGCGGGAGTTCAAGCTCCTGGTCGACGGATTCAAGTCCTGGGTGGAGAGCCTGTCGACGGACGCGGACCGCCCGCCGTGCGTCGGTATCCTCGACGGCGAGCATGGCATGTCGTGTCTCGTCGACGCGTTGCGAGGTACGTGCTCCGACCTCGGCATCCGATTCCTGCGGTCCTCGGTTTGCGCTGCGGAGGCGGGGCCGGCAGGTGGGTGGTGCGAGCTGGTCGAGACGATTCTCGAGGCGGCGCCCGCGGCGACGGTTCAGCGTCACGCGGCTGTCCTGCGCACTCTGATTCCGGAAAGCGATGCCCTGCGGGATGCGGCCGCGCTGCCGGGGCTCGACGCCGAAGGCGCTCGTCTGCGGGTGATGGACAGCATGGTCCTCGCTTGCGTCGAGGCGGCCGAGCGAACGCCGACCGTGATCGCTTTCGAGGACGTGGAGAACGCCGATCCGTTCTCGCGTGATGTGCTGCGCCACCTGCTGCGCGTGCTCGCGCTGCGCGCTCGGCGTCGCAACGGGCACCGTCTCCTCGTCGTCCTGAGCGGCCGGACGTGCGACGCGGACGGCGACGCGGAGGCCATGCCGCTCGGATTCCACGAGCTCCGCGGCTCGGGGCTCGTCGCGTTCCGCGTCGACGTGCGCGGGCTGTCCCGCGACGACACGCGGCAGCTCGCGCAGGCTCGTCTCGGGCGTGAGCTTCCGCTGACCCTGCGCGAGAAGGTGCACCGCGCGTGTCAGGGCGATGCCCGCGCGATCGATTGGGCGTTGCGTCGCATCGCGCGCGTCGGCGAGTCCGAGGCGCTGTGGATCGATCGATGCTCCGACATCGGCGAGCTCGTGCCGGACGAGTATCGCGCGCTCGACCCCGACCGGCGTCGGCTGGTCCTCCAGCTCGCGGTCATCGGCACGCCCGCGTCGTCCGAATTCCTGGAGCGACTCGAGCCGGGCGCGGCGTCGGACGAGGTCCTCGCAGGGCTCGAGCGCGACGGTTGGGCCGCCTCGTTTCGGGGGTTCTCTTCGGCGGAGACGGTGAGATTCGGCATCGATCCGGATGTCGCTCGCGCAGTGCTCGGCTGTGAGAGCCAGGATGTGATCGCCGAGATTCACGGCCGCGTCGCCGCGGTTCTCCTCGAGGATTGCGAGCGCTCGGAGGCCGTCGCGGGGCGCACGGCCGTCCGGGTCGCATCGCATATCTTCGCGACTCTCGGGTCGGGACGGGTCGCGAAGCGTGCGCGCCGGCGCACCGAGACGTGGGGGACGCGCGATGCCGCTGCCTGCCTCTTCGACGTGAGCCGCGCGGCGGCCGGCTGGCTGGAGAGCCTCGGCTGTCAACGCGAAGCCCTCGATGTCCTCGAGCGGGCTCTCGTGTGCGGGACGAGCGACGATGGTGGCCGGCACGATGTCGAGACGCGTGTCGCGCGGCTTCTGGAAGCGACAGGCAACCACCGCGAGGCGATCGCGTTTTGGCGCGGCTCCCTGTCGGCGACGGAGGATCCCGAAGCCACGGCTCGCGCGTGGCGAAAGATCGGCGACCTGCGAGGGGAGCTCGGCGAGAGCGGAGCGCAGATCGACGCCTATCTGCACGGGCTTCGTGCGGTCGAGGGCAGCGCCGTGCTCGAGCGGACGAAGCTCCTGGCGCAGCTCGCTCGCGTGCACCACGAATCGGGCGAGCACGAAGACAGCGAGTCGTACCTGCGCCAAGGGCTGGATCTCCTGCAGTCGCAGGACTTCGATCTCGACGACGAGTGCCTCGAGATGTATCGCGTCACGCAGGAAGTGCGCTTCGACTGCTACGACGCTTCTCGCGCGATCGAGTTGGAGAAGCGATTGCTCGACGAGCGGGATGCCCGAGGGGATATCGTCGGGCGGTTGGTGTCCTTGCGCAGCCTGGCGCGCCTGTTTGCCCGCACGGGCGAGGTGGACGCGGCAGAGGCCTGCCTGCGCGCGGGGCTCGACGCGGCGGAGCGCTCCAGCGCCCGGCACCTGGTCGCAGGAGTGCTGGCCGAGCTCGGAGTGCTCTTCGGCGATCGAGGCGGCTACGCGGATGCGTTCCGCTTCCTCGAGCGCGCGTGGGCGCTCTTCCACGAGCTCGGCCGGGAGGTCGACGTCGGCGGAATCGAGTCCCGGCTCTGCGAATACGAGCTGCGCACCGGGCGCTTCAGCGATGCGGCTCGGACGCTTCGGCGGCTCCTCGAGCGACGATTCGGGCTGGCGGCCGGACCGACCGCTGTCGCCCCTCGGATCAAGACCACGCCCGGAGTCGAGTTCTCCGTCGCGGACGGCGCCGCGCCCGCCGGTCTGGGGCCGACAGCGACGCTCGACTGGGTCGAGCAGCGCGCCGCGCAGGGCGATGTCAGCGGGGCCTTTCGACATCTGGAGAACGCGCTCGGCCGCGAGGACTTCCGCGGCGGCGTCGTGCGGGCGCGAGCCGTCGGTCTGCTCGGACGTCTCGCGTTCTTGCGGGGTGACGTCGAGCTCGCCATCAAGTCGTACGAGCAGGGCTTCAAGTGCCTCGCGGCGTCAGCGGATCGCTCCGGTCTCGAGACGGCCTACCTCGAGGTGGGGGCGATCTTCCTGGATCGCGGTCACTACCAGCGAGCGCTGGAGTACACGCTGCGCGGGCTGCGACTGGCCCTCGACGCACCGGACGAGCGGACGGTACTCGTCGCGCTGTCGCGGCTGGCCGAATTCCTGAACGAGATCGGCGACTTCCAGGCTGCTGGGACGATCGCGCGATCCGCGGCGACGTTGGCGCGCGCCGCGGGTCTGGCGTCGGCCGAGCTCGACGCGTGCGTCCTCCTCGCTCGGGCCGCGTCGCAGAGTGGCGATGCCGCGGAGGCCACCGGTGCGTTCCGACGCGCCGCGGAGCTCGACGCCCGACTCGACCTGCCGCTCGTCAGGTGTCGGCTGCTGCTGGAGAAGGGCTGGCACGACCTGCGCACCTGCCGATTCGGCACGGCCCTCGACGGAGCGCAGCACGGCCTGGAGCTGGCCCGAGATCTGGGGCTGACGCGGTCCGTGGAGGACTTCCGGCACCTCGTCGGAGCGGTCGAGGCCGATCCTCGCAACCCGCGCAAGAACTTCCTACACGCGCTCGACGTCCTCGCCGAGACGCTCGAGACCGCGGAACGGGATCGTCGTCCGCACCGGGCGTGGGAGCTGCTCGACCTGATGGCGGCGATCTACGATCGGCGCGCGAAGGTCGAAGTCGCGGCCGGATTCCGTCAGCGAGCCGAGGTCCTTCGCACGATCCACGCGGAACCCCGGCCCGCGGCGTGGGGGGAGTGGAGCTGGCCGTGTCGGCACGACCGGCGCGGCTTCTCACAGGATTCCGCGGATCGGGCCGCGCCCTGACCCCGGCCGAGACCGTAAAGCGCTTTCAACAAGTGCTTTGCACTCGGGTTTGGGGGTGTTGGAATCTTGTGGAATTCGGCTCCGAGGCCTTGACGCGCGCGGGCCCACTCGCTATAGTAGGCGTCGCTCGGGCTAGCTGGCGACGCGTGCGCCGCGCCCGCACTTCACGACGAACATCAGATTTTCTCTTCACTTCTTTTCTAAGGGCGTCTTAACTCCTCTGAGACGTCCTTTTTTCGTTGGCAGTTGGCGCTTGCCTTTCATGAGGCTTCGGTGCGCTCAGTCGACGACGGGCCTCCGGCAGTGAGTGGCCGGCCCGCGCACCGCGGGTCGTCGGGGCGGGGCCGGGTGCGCGGTCCGTCGGGAAGGCCGGCCTCTGCTCGTCTCAGAGCTCGAGCTGGAAGACCTTCCAGGCGCCGTCGACCCAGACGAGTTGCGCCATGGTCAGGACCAAGAGCGTGCCGTCGGACGTCAGGTCGAGCTTGCCTTGGGACATCAGCGGCAGGTTCTCGCGCATCACGCCCTTCGGTCGTGCGTAGCCGATCGATCCCGTCCGCGAGGAGGTCGTCACGGTCTTGCCCTTCAGCGAGTCGATCAGGACGCGGAGCACCTGCCGGTTCTTGAGGTAGACGCTGTCGCCGACGATCGACGCGCCCGTCGGAGTCAGCACGGAGGCCTTGAGCTCCGTCGGGGAGAGCAGGTGGCGACTCGCGCCGTCGAGGTCGCCGGCGGCGATCTTCGCTCCGAAGTCCTTCATCGCGGTCTCGAACGCGGCGGTGGCGGCCTTCTCGTCGAGGCGCGCGCTTTCGGGAGTCGTGGGCGTCGGTGGCGTCGCGGGCGTCTTACCGGAGTTCGCCGTCGCGTCCGGGGTGCCCTTGTCGCTCGGCGTCGGCTGGGCCGTCTTCGGCTCGACCGCGCTCGGGCGCAGCTTGCCCTCGAGGTCGACCAGGGCTGCCGGCTGCTCGGCCGCCGTGCTCGTGCCGGCGTCCGCGTCGTCCGTCTTCGCGGGTGTACCCGGCGCGCCAGGCGCGCCCGTCGTCTCCGGCGTTCCGTGGTTGCACGCAGCCGAGCTGGCGATCGCCGCGACGGCGATCAGCGCGCCCGAAAGTCGGCCTGCAAGCCAGCCGCTGCGGCGTGTCGACGGCCGGCGGCGGCACGTTGGGGAGAGTCGAGAGGGTGTCATCGGAAGCTCCTGAGGGAATCGGGTCTCGGCGACGTAGACAGCGTGTCGAGCCACCCGTAGAATTGACGCTGTAAACAAGGAGAAAGGCCGCAAAACGAATGGAAATGTCGTTTTGCGGATCTGAGAGGTCCTGTCCTCCTAACGATCGGCATCCTCACACGCCGGGCCCGCGAGTCCTCGGCCTGATCTTGGATCAGGCTCCGGACCGAGCCCGCGGCCTTTGCGTCGCTCGTCCCGTCGTGAAGTCGGGGAGGTGCCGGTCCCCTGGACTTCTCAAACAGGATGGCCTGACCCGAAGTTTCCCCGACGAGTTCCCCCCTGAGATTCGGGTTAGGTCTTTTTTCTCGGACCCTGTCGCGAGGGAACGTACGGGGCGTCGTCTCGAGCCGCCGATGATGCACGTGGCACCTTCGATGTCCAGCGTGGTAGGCGGTGGCCTCGGGATCCAGAAGGTCTTCGACCGACGCGCGACATCGCGGGTATCCTGTTCCGACTCCGGGCCGCAACGATCCTTCCCGCGGGCTCGGATCTCCATTCACCTGCATGATGTCGAGTTCGATGACCTCATCCCCCATCTATCCGCGTCGCGGTTTCCTCTCGTCGGGGTTCGTCGTCGCGCTGGCGACCCTTGTTCTGTGCTGGCAAGTGGCTCGCGTCCGCGCGGACGACGCCGACGGTTCGGGTTCCCAGCAGCGCCTTTTGTCGGGTACGCGTCAGGTGACCTTCGAGGGGCGCCGGGCCGGCGAAGGGTACTTCAGCGCTGACGGCACCCGCCTCGTGTTCCAGAGCGAGCGGGAGCCGGGCAATCCGTTCTATCAGATCTACCTCATGGATCTCGACACCGGGGACGTCGAGCGCGTCTCGCCCGGTCACGGCAAGACGACGTGCGCATGGATCCACCCCGGCGGCGACAAGGTGCTCTTCGCCTCGACGCACTCCGATCCCGCGTCGCGCCGCAAGCAAAAGGAGGAGATCGACCTTCGCGCGTCCGCCAAGGAGCGCCGCTACTCGTGGGACTACGACGAGCATTACGACCTCTGGGAGCGCGACCTGAAGAGCGGCGAGCTGCGCAACCTGACGAATGTCCGCGGGTACGATGCCGAGGGGTCGTGGAGCCCGGACGGTACGCTGGTCGCGTTCGCGTCCAACCGTCTCGCCTACACGGAGACGCTGTCCGAAGAGGACGCCAAGCGTTTCGAGATCGACCCCGCGTTCCTGATGGACATCTACGTCATGAATGCGGACGGCTCGAACGTTCGTCGACTGACGACGACCAAGGGTTACGACGGCGGGCCCTTCTTCAGTCCGGACGGCAAGCGGATCTGTTGGCGGCGGTTCGCTCCGGACGGTCACACCGCCGAGGTGTTCACGATGAACGTCGACGGCAGCGACCCGCGCCAGCTGACGCGCATCGGCGCGATGTCGTGGGCGCCGTTCTATCACCCGTCGGGCGAGTACCTGATCTTCACGACGAATCGCCACGGTTTCGCCAACTTCGAGCTCTACCTCGTCGACGTGCGCGGCGAGCGCGAGCCGGTTCGCGTCACCGACATACCCGGGTTTGACGGGCTGCCGGTGTTCAGCCCGGACGGGCGACAGCTGTTCTGGACGGCCGACCGAACGTCGAACAAGAAGGGGCAGATCTTCGCCGCCGCGTGGAATCACGCCGCAGCCTCCGAGCTGATCGCGAAGTCGCGCCGCGTCGCAGCGAAACCCGCGCCGGCGGATCGCGCCGAGAAGAGCACCGCAGCGCTCGACAGCGCCGTGCGCGCCGAGACGGCCGCGCGTGTCGATGCCGGCGACCTGCGCGTGCACGTCGCCGCACTCGCGAGCGAAGAGCTCGAGGGGCGCATGACCGGCAGCCCCGGCGAGCGCCTCGCGACAGCCTACGTCGCGCGCTGGTTCGAGCGTATCGGTCTCGAGCCCGCCGGCGACGACGGGTCGTGGTACCAGGAGTTTCCGTTCACGGCCGGCGTCGCGCTCGGCGCGGGCAACGCGTTGCGCATCGACGGAGTGCCGACGGCGGCGGCGATCGATCGCGACTTCCGGC
The DNA here is from genome assembly GCA_964392615.1 of uncultured Planctomycetia bacterium. GTDB lineage: Bacteria > Planctomycetota > UBA8108 > UBA8108 > UBA8108 > CAYMRB01. The sequence goes on from CAYMRB010000010.1 coordinate 39,851, forward strand.
CGCTCGCGTTTTCGCACAGCGGATCGGTCGAGGCGGCCCCGATCGTGTTCGCGGGCTACGGCATCGTGGCGCCGCGATCCGGAGAGGCTGCCGACCTCGCCGCGTACGATTCGTATGTCCACCTCGACGTCAAGGGGAAGTGGGTCCTCGCGCTGCGCTTCCTGCCGGAGGATGTCGAGCCCGAGCGCCGCCAGCACCTCGCGAGGTACTCGAGTCTGCGATACAAGGCGATGGTCGCGCGCGACAAGGGGGCGCGCGGGTTGATCGTCGTGAGCGGCCCGCGCTCGAAGGTGAAGAGGCAGCTGGTCGACCTCGAGTTCGGCGCGTCGACCGCCGGGATGAGCCTGCCCGCCGTGTCGATCAGCGACGCGCTCGCCGACGCGCTTCTCGCGCCGTCGAAGCGAGCTCTCGCCGCTCTGCAGGCGGGGCTCGACAGCGGTGAGCCGCAGATGGGCTTCGCGCTCGCGAAGGTCGAGCTCGCCGCGACGATCGCGATCGACAAGGTGCTCCGCCGCGGACGCAACGTGCTCGGACGGCTGCGCGCGAGCGACGGTGCCGCCCGGCGGCCGGTCGTCGTTCTCGGAGCGCACGTCGACCACCTCGGCCGCGGGGCTTCCAACTCGTTGGCGCGCGACGACGAGAAGGGCGGGATCCACTACGGGGCCGACGACAACGCGTCCGGCGTCGCCGCGGTGATCGAGATCGCGCAGTACCTCGCCGGCCTGCGTGCGAAGGGGAAGCTGCCGCTCGAGCGCGATATCGTCTTCGCGGCCTGGTCCGGCGAAGAGATCGGCCTGCTCGGTTCGCAGCACTTCGTCAGAGACTTGGCGACGGAGCTCGGACCGCAGCGCGGTCTGCGCGAGCGTGTCGCCGCGTGCTTGAATCTCGACATGGTCGGCCGACTGCGCCAGAGCCTCGTGCTTCACGGTGTCGGCTCGAGCTCGATCTGGCGTCGGGAGATCGAGCGGCGCAACGCGCCCGTGGGGTTGTCGCTGACGCTGTCGGATGACCCGTATCTGCCGACTGATGCGACGTCGTTCTACGTCGCGGGCGTGCCCATTCTCAGCGCGTTCACCGGTGCGCACGCGGAGTATCACAGCCCGCGCGACACGCCGGATCGGCTCGACTACGACGGCATGGCGCGCATCGGTCGCTTCTTCGCGTTGTTGACGCGCAGTCTCGCGGTCGCGGCGGATGCGCCGGACTACGTGCAGCGTAAGGCGCCGACGAAGGGGCCCGGCCGCGGGCATCGCGTGTATCTCGGGACGATCCCCGACTACGCGGAGGCGCCTGTTCCCGGGCTGCGCTTGACGGGCGTCGCGAAGGGCGGCCCCGCGGAGAAGGCCGGTCTGAAGGCGGGCGACATCGTCGTCGAGATGGCGGGCCGCAAGGTGGAGAACATCCACGACTACTCGCACGCGCTCGACGCGCTGAAGGTCGGTCAGGCCGCGAAGGTCATCGTCGTTCGCGACGGCGAGCGCAAGACGTTCGAGGTCGTACCGGGCTCGCGCGGCTAACACCTCCCCGCGTGTCAGCGTTCGCTCGGCGTGCGGGGGCGGGCCGGTTCGAGCTTTACGAGTCGCTGCGCTGCCGGCGGGTTGCCGCAGTTCGAGCAGCCTCCGCACGTGCCGGTTCGCGCCGCTCTTCGAATCTGCGCGACCCAACGCGCCAGGCACCAGAAGAGGTAGGCCGCGGCCGCCGTCACCAGGGCGCAGACGATGATCGTCTGTACCGTCTCGCTCATGCCGAGCCTCCCGCGATCGCGGTGCCGATCTGGTACGTCAGGAACGCGGCGGCATACGCGAGCCCCGTCATGTAGACGAACGTGAACAGCGCCCAGCCCCACGAGCCGGTCTCGCGTCGGATGGTGGCGAGCGTCGCGCCGCACTGACAGCAGAGCGCGAAAAAGACCATGATCGACAGGGCGACCGGGACCGAGAACGCCGGCTCACCGGTGCCGTCGCGTTTCGCCTCGCGCAGCTTCTGGCGCAGCGACTCGGACTCCTCGTCCTCCTCGTCGCCGAGGTTGTAGACCGTTCCGAGAGTCGAGACGACCACCTCGCGAGCGGGGAACGCGGCGATCGTCGCCATCGAGATGCGCCAATCCCAACCGAGCGGCGCGAACACGGGCTCGACCGTCTTGCCGATCCTTCCGAGGTAGCTCTGCCGCACGTGTGCGCCCATCTCGTCGTGATCGACGGCGGCGATCTCCTCCGCCAGTCGTTGCCGCTCCTCGGCATTCGTGTCGGGAACCGCGGCGAGCTCGGCTTCCAGTGTCGTTCGGCGCGCTTCGAACGGTGCGACGGTGTCGGCGGAGCGCGGGAAGTAGCCGAGCGCCCAGACGACGATGGTGATCGCGAGGATGACCGTCCCGGCGCGCACGACGAACGCCTTGCCGCGATCGTAGAGGCGCAGAAGGATGGTGGACAGCACCGGCAGCTTGTACGACGGCAGCTCGAGAAGGAACGGCGGTGCCTCGCCGCGCAGCAGCGTCACCTTGAGCAGCCACGCCACGGCGACCGCGACGACGATGCCGAGCGCGTAGAGCCCGAGCAGGACCAGCGCCTGCAGGCCGAAGAGCTCGCCGACGATGGGGGTGTTCGGGATGAACGCGAGGCTCAGTATCGTGTAGACCGGCAACCGCGCGGAGCACGTCATCAACGGAGTGATGAGGATCGTCGCAAGGCGATCGCGGCGGTCTTCGATGACGCGCGCTGCCATGACGCCTGGAACCGCGCACGCGAAGCCGCTGAGCATCGGGATGAACGACTTTCCCGACAGGCCGCACTTCGCCAGGAGGCGGTCCATCAGGAACGCCGCTCGCGCCATGTAGCCGCAGTCCTCGAGGATGGCGATGAACAGGAACAGGAGCAGGATCTGCGGCAGGAAGATAATGACGCCGCCGACGCCAGCGATGATGCCGTCGACGACGAGGCTGTGCAGGATGCCCTCTGGCAGGAGCCCGCCGACCGCGCCGCCAAGCCAGCTCTGCCCGGCCTCGACCCAGCCCATCAGCGGATCGGCCCAAGCCGTGATCGCTTGAAACAGGAGCACGAGCACGCCAGCGAGGATCACGACGCCGAAGACCTTGTGCGTCAACACGTGGTCCAGGCGCTCGCTGAATCGCGGCGCGAAGGTCGCCTTGTGGTGGACGCAGCCGTCGAGCTGTGTGCGGACCCACTCGTATCGCGCCTGCGCTTCGATGCCGACGAGGGGACTGTCGCTGCCGACGGCCTCCCGGGCCGCGGCGAGGCGCGCCTCGAAGTCGGGGCCCACCGCGTCGGAGAGGCAGCGAGCGCACACGCCGTTCGCATCGACGAGAGCGCGGAGCGCCTCGAACGGATGGATGCCGCGACCGAGTGCCGCGTTCGCGGCGTCGTTCGTGTCGTCGAGGACGTCGCGGACGGCCGCCTCGAGAGCCGGAGGCAGCGTCGGCGTCCCGGTCGGTGCGTCGCTGCTGCAGCAGCGATCGGGCTTGCCGCTGCGACGGCACGCGTCGGCGATGGCGTCGCGGAGCTCCGAGACGCCAACTCCCTTCTGCGCGCGCGTTTCGACGATCGGCACGCCCAGGCGCTTCGAGAGCTGCGCCGTGTCGATCTCGACTCCGTGTCGCTCCGCCACGTCGCGCATGTTCAGCACGAGAACGACCGGGATGCCGATCTCGAGAAGCTGCGAGAACAGGTACAGGTTGCGCTCGAGGTTGCTGGCATCGACGACGTCGACGACCAGGTCCGGACGTCGCGTGCCGGGTTGAAGCCCGAGCAGGACGTCGACGGTCACCTTCTCGTCCGGCGAGTGGGCCGCCAGGCTGTACGTTCCCGGCAGATCGATGAGGTGGACATCGAGGTCGTCGATCTGCGCGCGGCCTTCCTTTTTCTCGACCGTGACGCCCGGATAATTGCCGACGGTCTGCGACATGCCCGTCAGGCGGTTGAAGAGCGTCGTCTTGCCGGCATTCGGGTTGCCGACGACCGCGACCTCGAAGGCGCGCTCTGCCGGCGAGTCGCCCGCGAGCGCGGAACCGGCGCCGTCCGTCTTCGAGGAGTCCATCTGTCGTGTTGCCTCTACGCAGGCTCGACGAAGACGCGTCGAGCTTCCGCGCGTCGCAACGCGAGGTGGAAACGCCCGACCTCGACCTCGAGGGGGTCACCGAGGGGCGCGGACCGCACGAGTCGAACGTCGACGCCCGGTACCAGGCCGATCTCGCACAGGCGCTGGTGAATCGTGCCGCTGCCGTCGCAGGAGCGAACGCGAGCGCGCTCGCCGGGGTGGAGGTCGTTCAGGGTCACGGGGGGCATCGCAGGTCGGAACCGTACGGGTTGGAATGGACTGACTGTGGAGAATCTTACCCGACGATCGTTTGGTGGTCCAAACCTTTGTCGGGTTGACAGAACTTTTTTTCGCCCCGTCATCGTTCGAGCGCCTCGGGAACGGCCGCCCGGCCGCCCGGCATCGGTTGGTGGAAAATCCGCTGTCGGATTTTCCAGCATGGCGGTTGCTGTTAAGTCGTTTCGCGGTAAGCGGTTGGCTCTGAAGGCGCGCGCGTTTGTTGACACGAACGGACCGTCTGCTACCATGGCGTCGGGCTTTCCCGGGCCTCCTTCGAGGTCTCGTGGTGGGCATCGAGTCGGTACCCTGCTCGTCCCTTTCGTCACGCATGCTGCGCCTGGAAATCCGTCAACGCCGAAAGCGCGCCGCGGTCTTCGAGAGCGCGAAGACGCCGCTCTTCCTAGGTCGCGATCCATCGATGGACCTCGTCCTCGACGATCCCCGTGTGTCGCGTCAGCACGCGGTGATCACGGCCAAGGGCAAGGAGCACGTCATCCAGGACGTCGGTGGGCGCAATCCGCTGCGCGTCAACCGCCGCGTCGTCGTGCGGCACGTCCTGACAGCCGGCGACATCATCGTTCTCGGCGATACGCAGATCCGCTACGGAGCACCCGCCGCGAAGTCCGCGTCTTCGAAGTCCGCGTCTTCGAAGTCCGCGTCTTCGAAGTCCGCGTCTTCGAAGTCCGC
>CAYMRB010000010.1:44966-49419 GCA_964392615.1 uncultured Planctomycetia bacterium
GTCTGCGAAGTCTGGCGCGAAGACCGGTCGTTCGACGAAGTCGCGAGCGGCGCGCGGCGTGACGGCCGAAGAGCTCGGCTCCGCGATCGTCGACGCGCGTGAGACCCTCGCGACGTTCCGCGATGCGTCGCCCTATCTGTCGCCGGACGACACGCTTTCCGGTTCCTTTGGCGAAGAGGAGACACCCGGTTCGAGCTCGCAGCGCAATCTGCGGATTCTGCGCAACTTCAGCGAGCTGATCCGCAACCTCTCCGATCGGCAGAAGCTCCTCGAGTCGGCCCTGCACGCAGTGTTCGACAGTCTCGAGGCGAAGTGCGGGTTCATCGGCTTCTTCAATCCCGCCGAGCAACTCGAGATCGTCGTGCAGCGCAGCCACGGTCGCGTCGAGCCGATCTCGTACAGCCCGACGATCGTGCAGCGGGTCCGCCGCGAGGCCCTCGCGATCCTGTTCAGCGACACGAATAAGACCGACGAGCAAGGGCCCGTGTCGCGAGCTGCCGAGGCTGGCGCTGACGGGGCGTCGAGCGCCGGGCTCGACTCGCGCAGTGTCAAGCAGCTGCGCATCCAGAGCGCGATGTGCTTGCCGCTCTTTCGGGGGGAACGCGTCTGCGGGATCCTCTACGTCGACAATCGCGGCCGACCGGAGACCTTCTCGCAAGAGGACCTGTACTTCGCCAACGTCCTCTCGAACCTGATCTCCTTGGCGGTGGAGAAGGAAGAGCTCTACGAGAAGATCCACGACGAGAACATCGAGCTGCGCACGATCCTGCACCAGAAGAACCGCCTGATCGGTGCCAGTCCCGCGCTCAAGGAAGTCGGGCGCAAGGTCAAGAAGGTCGCGAACTTCGACACGACGGTTCTCATCACGGGGGAGAGCGGTACCGGGAAGGAGCTCGTCGCTCGAGCGATTCACGATCGCTCCCCTCGCCGCGGCAAGCCGTTTGTCGCGGTCAACTGTGCCGCGATTCCGGAGACGCTGCTGGAGAGCGAGCTCTTCGGCTACGCCCCGCAGTCCGGCATCTCCGGGGCCGATCCGAAGGGCAAGCCGGGCAAATTCGAGCTCGCCGACGGCGGCACGCTGTTCCTCGACGAGATCGGCGACATGAGCCTCTCGACGCAGGCGAAGATCCTGCGCGTGCTCGAGGACCGCGTGGTGGATCGCCTCGGCGGCATGAACGGTCGGCGCGTCGATCTCCGCATCCTCGCGGCGACGAACAAGGTTCTGTCGAAAGCGGTCCGCGGCGGCGGTTTCCGCGAAGACCTGTTCTATCGGCTCAAGGTGTTTCAGATCGGTCTGTCACCGCTTCGAGAGAGGCGGGAGGACATCCTGCCGCTGGCGCAGCACTTCCTGTCGATGCACGAGCAGGAGGGCCGCGGACCGATCGATCTGTCGCCGCGCGCCAAGGAGCTGCTACTCGCGTACCACTGGCCGGGCAATATCCGGGAGCTCAAGCACTGCGTCGAGGAGGCGGTGCTCCTGTCGAACGGCCGTACGATCTACCCGGAGAACATGCCCGCCGATCTGCGGCGCGATGACAATCCGCAGCCGTTCGGCACGCTGTCCGAGGTCGAGGCGCAGCACATTCGGCGCGTGCTCCAGAGCGTTAACTGGAACAAGCGACGGGCATCGGAGATGCTCGGGATCAATCGCTCGACGCTCTACGAGAAGATCCGACTCTACGAGATCGAGAAGCCGCCGGATTCTCCGGAGCGAGCGGGCGAGAAGAAGGGGCGAGCGGCGTCGGGACCTGGCAGCAACTGACGAGCCGCTGCGGCGGGCGCGCGCGCTTTCCGTTTGACACCGCGTCCGTTTCGTCCGTAATACGTCTTCTATGTGGGCCCGGGCTGCGGCGGCCGAGTGCTCGCCGTTCGAAGGCGCAGGGCCTGAAGGCAAGCACGACCCGATGGCGACCGAACCGATGACGAACGAGACAGAGTCCGCGCTGATCCAGGGTATGCGTGAGCAGCTGAGCCGGACCGGAGAGCTGCTCGACAAGATCGACGTGGCCGCGGTGGGGCAGCTCGTCGAGAGGCTGTTCGAAGCCTACGAGAGCGGGCGGCGCGTCTTCATCTTCGGCAACGGCGGCTCCGGCGCGCTCGCGAGTCATCTGTGCGAGGACCTCGCGAAGAGCACGATCAAGGACGAGACCGTCCAGAAGCGTCTGCGCGTGCAAAGCCTGGGCGACAATGCGCCGTTTATCACGGCTCTCGGCAACGACTGGGGGTACGAGACGGTCTTCCGCGAGCAGCTCGTGACGCTCGCCGAGCCCGGCGATCTGGCGATCGCGATCAGCGGATCGGGGAACAGCCCGAACATCATCAGCGCGGTCGCCTGGGCGAGCGAGAACGAGCTCTTCACCGCGGGGCTCACCGGCTTCAACGGCGGCAAGCTGAAGGGCATGGTCGACCTGCCGGTCCACGTTCCCGTGCTCGATATGGAAATCGCCGAGAACGTGCACATGGTGATCGCCCACATGATCATCAGCGGGTTGCGAGGCGTGGTGGAGCGGTCCAACTCGGTCTGACCGACGGACTGTTCGCATGGCGGACTCCAGAGCACGAATCCTCGACGCCAATCTGAACCGAGCGGCCGAGGGCCTGCGCGTCAGCGAGGACGTCTGCCGCTTCCATTGGAACCTCGTCGGTCTCTCCGGCGAGCTCAAGGAGTTGCGGCACGCGTTGCTCGACGCGGGATCGCGGCTGCACAGGGAGGCTCTGGTCGCGGCGCGCGACGTGCCCGGCGACGTCGGGCGGGACTTGCAGATCGAGCCCGGCGCGCCGTCCGGTCTCGCACTCGCGGATCTCGCCGTCCGCAACCTGCACCGCGCGCGAGAGGCGGTCCGCGCGCTCGAGGAGGTCTCGCGAGGAGATCAGCCGGAGGTGTCGAGCGCCTTCCAGTCGATTCGATATCGGCTTTACGGCGTGGAGAAGGCGCTGTTCCACCTGCGGCACGATCCGTCGCGTCGGCGCGCGCAACTCGACGCGGCGCGCGTCTACCTGCTCGCGACCGGCAGCCTGTGTCGGTGCGATTTCGAAGCGACTGTCCGCGCGGCGCTCGACGCCGGAGTCGACATCGTGCAGCTGCGCGAGAAGGGCGTCGACGGCCGTGCGCTCCTCGAGCGCGCTCGATTGCTGCGCGAGCTCACCGCGCGCGTCGGTGCTCTCTTCATCGTCAACGACCGACCCGACATCGCACGGCTGGCGCACGCGGACGGCGTCCACGTCGGCCAGGAAGACTTGCCCGTCGCGGCCGTGCGCGAGATCGTCGGGCCTGATGCGCTGATCGGCGCGTCGACGCATTCCGTCGCGGACGCGCGGCGTGCGGTCACCGATGGCGCCGACATGATCGGCGTCGGTCCGATGTTCCCCACGGCGACGAAGGACGCGGGGCCGATCTTCGGCCCCGACGGTCTCGCCAGTGTGATCGCGGCGGTCGACGTGCCGGCGTTCGCGATCGGCGGCATCGATGCCGACAACGTCACGGCGATCGTCGCGGCCGGCGGCACACGTGTCGCGGTGTCGTCGTGCATCCTCGGAAGCGATGACCCAGCGGCGAGCGTGCGGGCGTTGCGGGCGCGTCTGACAGCCGCTTGACGGACTGCTGCGCTACTTCCTGCGTCGTGGCTGCCGGACGAAGTTCGCGCCGTTGTCGGGCGGCATCGATCGGTGCCAAGCGATGAGCGACCGAGTCAGCTTCGCGACGACGTCGGGATGGGCCGCCGCGACGTTCTTCGTCTCGCCGCGGTCGGTCTCCATGTCGTAGAGCTCGACATCCGCGCCGTCGTACTCGCACAGGAGTTTCCACTGGCCCGCGCGCACGGCGAGATCCGGGAGGTCGTTGTCGCCGTAAAACGCGTCGCGATCCGGCGGACGCCGGAAGAAGATCGGCGCGTTGCGCGAAGTGCTCGACTTGCCGAGCAGGACGTCGGTCACGACCTCGCCGTCGTACTTCACGCCGTCGGGGCGGGGCGTTCCCGTGATGTCCAGGAGCGTCGGAACGAGGTCGATGGCCGAGAAGACGGAGGCGCGATTCACCGCGTCCTTCTTCGCCACCAGCCCCGGCCCCCAGGCGACGAGCGAGGAGCGGACACCGCCTTCGTACAGGTGGGTCTTGTGGCCGCGGAACGGCCCCGCCACGCCCGCGCCGAGCTCGGGGCCGTTGTCGGAGCAGATCAGGACCAGCGTGTTGTCGCGCAGCGACGCGTCGTCCCGGATGCGGTCGAAGAGCTTGCCGAGCTGACGGTCCATCTCCTCGAGCACGGAGAGGTACAGCTCGCGCTTGTTGTCGCCCCATTTGTCGACGGGCGGCCAGAACGGGCTGTGAACGTCGTCGGGCCACAGGTTGACGTAGAACGGCTGCTTTTTCGCGGCGGCCTTGGCGATGAACGGGAGCGCCTCGTCGATGAAGCCACCGGTGATCTTCGAGCGGAGCATCCAGCGAGCCCCCTCGCCC
>CAYMRB010000011.1:0-49176 GCA_964392615.1 uncultured Planctomycetia bacterium
CCGAGGCCGACACCGAGGCCGACTCCGATCCCGGCTCCGACCCCGACCCGACTCCGACTCCGACCCTGTCGCAGCGCCGCCGGCACTGTCACGGCGGGCGGCGCTCCCCCACCTCACTCCCAGTCGACGATGACCTTCAAGCTGTCCGAATCCGCTGCGCGCGCGATCGCGGCGCCGAGCTGATCGGGCTTGAACCGCTCGCTGTCGTCCGTCATCCGGTCGATACGCGACAGACGCTCCTGCGACAGGAACTCGTGCGCCAGCCGGATGCCCCGCATCGTGGAGCCGTGCGTCGCCTGGTAGCACTGCAGGCGATAGTGGACGTCGTTGTTGAGGTCGAGCTCGTGGGCGATCCGTGGCTTGCCGTCCGCGCCCTTGACGCCCGCGTGAGCGTCGAGCACGGTGCCGTACCCCATCAGGCGCGGCGCGAGGTCATATGCTGCCTGCGCCGGCGCGTTGATCATCACGAAGTGCGGCTCGTTGAACGGCGCGCACTCGCGCAGGACCTTGTCGACAACGTCGTCGTCCCATGCGATTCCGACAACGCGGTCGCCGCCGTCGCCGAAGTCCCTCAGCACGCGCTCCAGCCTCTCGCGCCCTCGGTTGACGAGAACGACCTTGCGAGCGCCCATCGCGAGAGCGGCCTGCAAAGCGTACGTGCTCTGCGAGCCCGCGCCGATCAACACGACGATGCGGTTTTCAATACAGGCGCACACGCGTGTCATGCCCTCGAGACAGCAGGCCAGGGGCTCGAGCTGACAAGCGTGGTCGGGATCAAAACCGGGCGAGAACCGAACGATCGGTCCATGCTGGACAAACCATGCGGGCAGGACGGCATGCGTCCGCGCGAACCCGGGAAACTCGTGCCCGGTCGCCTGGGTATTCGGACAGCTCGTCCAGTCGCCCGTCCCCTGCTCGCCGCAGTAGATACAGTGGCGATCGCCACACGGAATATCGCAACCGAGGCCGACCAAGTCCCCTCGCTGATACGCGGAGACAGCGTCGCCGACGGCATCGACGACCGCACACACCTCGTGGAGAAGCAGCGCCGGCCACTCGCGAATACGCGGCAGCCCGTGCCGATAGATGACGACGTCCGACTGGCACACCGAAGTCCGCAACGTGCGCAGCCGGATTTCTCCGGGCCCCGGCTCACCGACCTCCTGCTCCGTCGCCGTAAACGTACCGCCCGGCTTGTCGAGATAGTAGGCGAGACTCTTCATCGCTTGCTGCGCCTCTTTCGCGCGTGGAAAACCGATCCGACCCTCAGGCCATACGCGCAACGCTCACCACCACGCCGCAGGCCTGGTCAACGGGCTGCTAACTCTACGAGGTGAGCCCTCGGGATGGAAGGGCCTCGCGCCTACTCGTCTTTCGCCCCGCCGAGCGTCACGCTGATCTTGTACTTCGTCTGCAAATGGGCATGCGCGCGGCTTGCCTGCCCCCGGCGCGGATAGCGCTTGCACACCTGGCGGAACGTCCGGATCGCGCTCTCCCGCTGTGCGGCCCGCTCGTGCGTGTACGCTATCTGCAGGAGCGCCTCCGGCGCGGAAGGTTCGTGGCTCATCACCTGGCGATACAGCACGAGCGCCTCGTTCCACTCCTTCAGCTTGCGGTGACACCGCGCCATCGCGTTGTAGTTCGCCGGAAACCGGTCGCACTGGCGGTAGGTGTGGATCGCCTCCTTGTAGCGCTTGCTCGCGTCGTAGCACTCGGCGATCTCCCACTGCCAATGATCGATGCGTTCCGCGTCCGCTTGCATCAGCTCGCGGTAGATCTCGATCGCCGGGTCGTAGCGGCTCTCCTCGCGGTACATGTCCGCGATCAGGCTCTGCCCGCGAACCCGATCCTCGAACTGCCCGTACACTCGCCGCGCATCGTCACGCCGGTCGTGCGATTTGAGCCATTCGGCGACGCGGCCGAGAATGCCGTCGTCCTTGCCGAAGAGCTCGATGATCTTCTGGTAGACCTCCCAGACCTTCTCGTCGCGCCGAGCGGCCCCATGCGTTGACGCGATGCGGAGCCAGTGCGTCCGCGCGATGCGCTTGCCGTCCTCGGTCGTCGTATCGAGCGGCATCGCGGCGCGCACCTCCGCGATGATCCGATCGGCGAGACGACGCCCCGTCTCGCGCGTCTCCTCGGTTCGAACGAGGTGCCGGATCGCGCCTTCGGTCGCCGCATGCAGTCGCTCCAAGAGCTCCGCCTCGTCTCGATAATTGGTCGCCAACGCCTCGCGCGCCCCGTCGAGATCGCCGCCTCCGCGCAGCACGTGGCTCGCGAGCTCGCGCGCCGCTCGCTCGCAGTGCTCCCGGCTGCCGTCGCGGCGCGGCGTGCTGAACGTCAGGTCCTTCCAGATCTCGACGCGGCGCTCGACATCTCCCTCGATGCGTGCGATATCCGCCAGGTCGACCCTCGCGAGCACCGCGACGAGGTGCTCGCCGTGCTCCTCCAGCACCTTGCCGTATGCCCTGCGCGCCTTCTTCATCTCGCCCATCGACTTGTACGAACGGCCGATCAAGTAGGCGGAGAGCGTCGCCTCGGGCGAATCCGGCCAGTAGTCGATGACGCTCTGAAACCCCTCCGTGATCGCCGTGTTCACCCGACGCAGTCGCGTCTGACAGTGACTCCACATCAGCTGCGCATACGGCGCGGCAGGGCTGCGCTCGTACAGCGTCAGGTACTTCTCGTACTCGGCGAGCGCGACCTTCCACTCCCCCTTCAGGTAGTACTTCTCCGCGACACGCAGCTGGTACCGCTCGACTTCCCGCAGTTTCGCGAACGTATCGACCTCGATGCGCTCGAGGTAGGACAACCTCCCCGCGGCCCGCGCACGACTCGGGCTGCTCACGACGAGTCCGCCTGCGATCGCGACTAACGCCGCCAGGGAAAGCGCGAGCCGTTGGACGGGATGCCCCGTCATTCCTCGCTCGCCCCACCTCTCGCGTCGAGCCATTTGTTGTACTCCGCGTGAGCGTAGAAGATTACGTTGACGCCCAGCTGGTAGCAGAACTCCCAGATCTCCGTGCGCACTCCGGCGTGGCCGTCGGCCCATGCATCGCCGATGTCGCCGGGATGGTAGTAGACCACCCACCGCCCGTCCACCTTCCACCCCCACGCGTCCTTGCCGCCATGTGGCGCGACGTACGGCAGGAACGGAATCGGATACGGTACGCGATGAACGACATCGTCCAGCGGTACACGGACCGGCTCGACCTTCGGCAGCACGCGCCGCATGAGGTTGAAGAACTGACCGTGCCAGTGCCCGCTGCCGCCGTTGTCAGCGAAGATCATGCCGTGCTTCTCGAGCAGATACTCGCGCAGGATGCGGATCTCGGATCCGGACAGCGAGATGTTGCGCTGCCCGGTCATGTAGACGACCGGTGGGCTCTTGCCGGCCGGGAAGCTCTTGAGCTGCGCGACCTTTCTCGACTCGGTGCGCTTCGCGATCTTGTGCTGCGTGCGCACGCCGTACTCGACGAGCATGTTGAGGTCGGCGCCGACGCCGAAGTCCTGATCCCAATCTCCGCCCGCGTACTCGAGGCGAATCAGCCGCACAACGCCGCGGCGCGTGCCGCCGGAGAAGCCCGCTCCCGTCCCCTTGCCGTATCCGACCGTATACGTGTGCTGCGTGATCTCCATCAGCTGGAGCTTCACGTCGTCGATCGGCGGAGGGTTGAACACGATCGCGCTGAACGGGTTGATCACATACTTCTTCTTGATGACCTTCTGGACCTTGACGAGCTGCGCCAGCTGCTTCTGCTCCCCGCCACCCGCAGGCATCTCGTAGATCTCGCTACAGCCAGCGACTCGCAATAGCAGAAGAACGACCGTCAGGAACAACACGGAATACGACGACAGCGCGCCGATCGATTGGTTCAGCTTGCGCCGCCGCCGCCCCCAGTACCATGCATCGAGGTCGAGCGGGTTCCAGCGCCGCCGTCTGTCATCCACGCCGCGCGCGAGCGCGTCACGATCGCTGACAAGCGCGGCGGCAAGCGACACGTCGAGGCTCGGAACGCCGGCGTCGAGCGCCGCCTTCCGGCGCCGTTCGCGGTACCGCGAGGATCGCGTCTCGACGAGCCAAACCGTCCACGCGAGCCCGATCACGAACGACGCTGCGAGCCCCGCGCGCGCCAGCCCCGCACGCAGCGCATCGAGACCGAGGAAGTGCGCTGTGAACACGCACGACTGCCACACCGGGAGGAGGCAGAGGCTCTCGGTCGCCCGCTGCGAGATCGCGCCCCACGCCCTCGAGCGACGCAGCCAGTAGACGACGAGAGCCAACGCCGATGTGAACCCTGCGCCCTGGAGCCACTCGGGCAGCTGGTACCACGCGGTCGAGTCGAACCACAGCAGCGCCCAGGCGACGGCACTGATCACCGTCGTCGTCACCGCGCGTCGCTCGCGTTTCCACAGGCTCCGAATCACAACGGAACTCGGTCCTGGTCGTCACTCATTCGTCGAGGCCATCGAGCAGGTCGTCGTTGCGGCTCTCCAGCGGGTTCTCCACGGCGTCCGGGTCCTTCGTCTCGCCGATGCCGAGCTTCTCGAGTACGTCGCCCCCACCAGCCGCGGCGTCACCGTCGGGGGCGGCCTCATCGCCCGAATCGCCCGAATCGCCGGCATCGCTCGCGGCGCCCGCCGCGACCACGTTCTCATCCGTCGCCTTGTCGTCAGCATCGGACGCAGCCGCAGTCGGAGCGGCGACATCGTCGGCGACGACCGACGCAGCGTGCCGCTCGAGCCAGTACGGACCGACGGTACACGCAGCGAGGATCAACGCGAAAATCACGATCGATGCGATCGTCGACCGCACGAGACCGCTCTGCGCCACCACGCCGAGCATCTCCTGCGGACTCCGTCCTCGCATACGTCGGAGGAACTCGCGGAGCTCCTCGGCGCTCGCGGTGCTGCTCTTGCGCACACGGCGCGCCTCGCGGCCGGGACCGCTTCCTGGCGCCTGGGCTTCGATGGGCTCGCGTCGCTCTTGCGTCATTCGCGCTCCTCCTCGAGGATGTGAACCAAGTCACCGCCGGCTTCGCTGATCGCCTCGATCACCGGCTCGAAGTAGATCGCCGTCGCATCGCGATGCGCCTTCAGCAACACGGTGCGCTTGCCCTTCGGCGCGTCGCCGAGCTGCTCTTCGATCGCACTGGCGAGCACCGCGGTGCCGACTTCCTGCCCGTTGAGATGGACGCGGTTCTCGGCGTCGATGACGACGCTGGCCCGCGCATTGCCCGCACGCTCGACCTCGGCCGCGCTGGCCGGTTCCCAACGCAGGTGGCTGTCGTCCTGCGCCCGCGCGAGGATGACAAAGAAGATGAGCAGCAGAAACGCGATGTCCCCCATGGCCATCGCCGGGATCGTCGCCGTGTCGAGCTTCCTGCGCGCGATCTTCATGGCGCTTGCACGGTCCGCTCTTCCTCGATCTGCAATGTGACGATGCCGCCGGCCTGCTCGATCCAGCCGCTCACCCGGATCCAATGCGCATACGGAGTGTCCTTTGCGCTCTTGACGACGACGACGCGATCCTCCGGCCGCGTCTTCCCATCGAGCAGCCCTCGCAGGCGCGGCACGAACCGCGCGGGGAGGACGGCCTCGCCGTTGATCGCGGCCGTCGCTCGCGTCAGCGCGACCTCGATGTTCTGGCTCTGCTCGCTCTTCTCCTTCTTCTCCTCGCTCTTGGGAATCGTCTGGTGACGACCGGCGTCGGGCTGCACCGACGCACAGACGAGGAAGAACACGATCAGGATGAACGCGATGTCGCTGGTAGCGCCAGCGGGCAACTCGACCAACAAGCGGTTGCGTCGGAGCTTCATGACGACGGCTTGGCGCGCTTGCGTCCCTCCAGCGTCATCCGCAGCGTGACGGCCTCGATGAGCTCGGCGGCCGATCCCTCGACGTCGAGCACGAAGCGGTTGATGACGCTCGTGAAGTAGTTGAAGGCCAGGTACGCCGGAATGCCGATGATCAGCCCGAAGCAGGTCGTCAGCAGCGCGACCTGGATACCCGACGCCGCGGCCTCGACGATATTCGCCTCGCCCATGCGTTCGACGATGTTCTTGAACGAGACGATCATGCCCTGCACCGTCCCGAGGAAACCCAGCATCGGAGCGACGCTCGAAACCGTCGCGAGCACGGGCAGGTGGCGCTCGAGCGCCGCGACGACGTGGACGCCGTAGTCCTCCATGCTCTTCACGACTTGCTGCTCGATGCGGGCCGGATCGTAGCCGAGTCGCCGCAGCACGAAGAACTTGCGCAGGCCGCACGCGAGGATCGCCGGCACCGGGCCGCGCTGGCCGTCGCAGAGCTTCAGTCCCTCTTGAATGCGGTCCTCGTTGAGGAGCTCGAGCACGCGGCGCCGTAGCCCCTCGGTGTCCGCGTTGAGCATCTTCAGGCTGCGCCAGCGCTCGATGATCACAGCGAGCATGAGGATGCCGAGGATGAGGATCGGCCACATGAAGAAGCCGCCCTCCAGCAGCAAGCCGAGCGCGCCGGTTTCGGTGAGGTCGTTCAGCCACTCGGGCAGCACGGACTCGCGCGTCGCTGTCGAGGCAGCGGCCGCAGTCGATTCCGTCATGTCGGTCGGCGTCGCGTCATCTGCGCCCACCGCCTCCGCTGGCGGTGGCGACGCTTCCTGAGCCGACAGCGACGGCGGCGCCGATACCGCTGCGAACAGGATCGTCAGGGCGGCTGCCAGCAACAGAGCTGTCCCGATACGGAACCTATTCATCATCGTCCTCGATCGAGCTCGCTTCCTTCTCGAACTGCGCCAGCATCTCCGGCAGCGCCAGGCGCCCGCGAGCGTACTTCGCCGCCTCGCTCTCCGGGAAGTCCCAACGGCAGCGGTTGTACCGGCGGAACGCGTCCGGGACCTTCTTCGCCATGCGGTAGCTCTCTCCGGACCAGAACAGCGCGTCAGCGCACAGGGCGTCCTCCGGGTAAGCCTTGGCAAAACCGTCGAAGGCCGCGGCCGCCGTCTTGAACTCCTCGGCCTTGTAGTGGCACTGGCCGACGCGGAACGCCATGCGCGACGCCCAGCGGTGGCTCGGGAAACGCTCGAGGAACTTCTTCCCGACCTGCGCAGCGACCTCGAAGTTCTCGGCCTTGTAGAAATGCTCGTCGATGCGAATCATCGCGTTCGCGATGAGCGGGCTCTTCGGATACGTCGCCGCGAGGGTGACGTACGCCTCCAGCGCCTCGTCGAAGTCGCCCGCCTCTTCGTAGCATTGCGCGAGCTTGTACTGCGCGTCCGCCGCGAGAGTGTGATCCGAGTATTCGCGAACGATCGTGCCGTACGCGTCGATCGCCTCGTCCCACTCCTCGAGCTCCTGCGCGAACTGCCCCAGGAGATACGCGACGCGCGGGGCGTACTGCGGATCCGGGAAGTCCTCCATGAGCTCGCGCAGCACGCGACGACCGGCTTCGAGGTCGGCCGTCATCTGCTCGTTGCGCTCGAGCCGGTGATGGCTCTTGAAGAGCTCGAAGTAGCTCTCCGCGATGTGAAACCGCGTCTCGACCGCGAGGGACTCGTCGGCGAAGACCTTGCTGAAGGCCCACACGAGACCGTCCGTGCCGATGGCGACCGGCACCTCGCGCATCACGTCGATCTCGCCCGACTCGCTGCTCGCCGCGCTGTCGTGGTACTCTACCTTCAGGCGATCGCCGAAGAAGCACTCGATCGCGGGGCTCTCGGGTCCGAGGTTCCCCGCCGTCGGCTTCTCGCTCGGCTCGAGGCGAATCGACCCGCTGAAGACGCCGCTGTGTCCGAGCGTCTCCTCGAGCTCGACCCACTCGTCCTCTCCACGGTCGGTCGTAACTCGAATGCGAGCCCTGTCGCGCGCGTCGGTCGCGTCGAGGTCGGGATCGTCGAGACGGAGGTACATCTTCTCGCCGACGTGAAGCAGCTCGACCTCCTCCTCGTACTCGCGGTCCGTGACGGCCAGCTCACCGTCCGCGACGAGCCGGCCGAGCGATTTCAGCGAGCGCTCCTCGCCGTCCGGACGGCGCGCGTCGACATAGGTCGACCTGATGCGGTCGTCTCCGGTCAGGTTGAACACGCGCACCGAGCCCGGCCCGAGCAGCGCCTCCTCGTCCTCGGTCGGCACCGGACCGCCGACGAGGCCCTCGCCCCCTGTCGCCGGGACGGGAACGATCGTCGGGCTGTCGGCACCGCCGAGCTCGAGGTGGACCTGGCCGACGAAGCGCCCCTCCAGAAGCGCCCAATTGTCGACGTCGACCGGCACCAGATCGCGCGACGCGAACGCGGTCGACACGACGCAGCGCACGGTGACCTTGCCCCCGGTACGCTCCATGCCTTCCGGCGCGGAGGCGTCCATGCCGTTCGCCGCCCCGGTGTCGATCTCCACCAACACCTCGCTGCGGCTGTCCTTGGCCGCGTCCGGATCGATGACCTCGACCGTCAACGGGACCTGGTACGCGATGCCGTGAACGAGCGGCGCGTCGGCCGTGCCCTCGTTCTCCGGTGGTGGCAGGTAGATCGCCTTCGGCTGCGCCTTCGCACCCGTCGCGCCCTCCGGCGGTCGCACCCACCGCGTGTCGACGATGCGCACCTTGCCCGCGGTGGGCTCGTTCACGTACACGACGGCTTCGCGCGCGACCGAGTGCCCCGGAAACGTGTTCTGCTGGTCGATGGCGCGCAGCCAGATGCGATCGCCGGGCGCCACCGCCAATCGCGGGGCGGTCGACTCGCCGCCGCCGTTCGCGTCCGGAGAGGCAGCATCGGCGTCCGAAGACGGCGCAGCCGACGTCGACTCCTCTCGCGACAACGTGTCGATCTCGGTGCGGAAGACACCCGTGAACGGTTCGGTCTCGACCGCGATGAGTTCCACGGACGGCTCGTCGTTCACCGCGAGCCGGACGGGTACGCGGTCGCGTTCGGCGGTCGTGTCGAGGTCGTAATCGGTCACCTCGACGACGATGCGCTCGCCCGGATCGACGCGCAGCAAGCTCTTGCGGAAGGTCTGCACCGAGCCGTTCGCATCGCGCACGAAATCGTAGCCGATCGGCGCGATATCGGCGTCGAAGTACGTCGCCTGCAGCGTCGCGGTCAGCACGCGGTTTCTCTGCGCGTCGCCGGCGGTGCGCTCGTCGGTGTAGCTCGCCGTCACGATGTCACCCGCGGCGATCTCGAGCGTGTCATTCGTCGCGAACGAGAGCACATCGGCCGCAGTCGGGATGTGGACGACAGGAGCCGCGCCCTTCGTCGCCGAGTCAGCCGGCCCGGAGATCTCCACATGGCTGACGGCGACGGCCTCGCCGCTGTACTCGTGGACGACGAACCGCACGTACCGCACGGCGTGTGGCGCGACGCGGAACTCCCAGCCCGGCGTTTTCACCGGGTCCGACGCCTTCGGCTCCGAAGACGCGTCGTCAACGGCCGCAGCCGGCTTCGCAGCGCTCGCAAGCCGACGCGCCGTCGAGCTCTCGAGGTCGAAGTCGGTCGCCCGGAACGGTGCAAGGACGACTTGCGCGCTATTCGGATTCTCCCGCGCGCGTTTGACCTCTACGGCCGTCTCCGCGTCGGGCTTGTCGACCACCGCGAACACGGTCAGCTCGTGAAGCCCCTTGTCGAGCCACACGTCGACTTCGCGGCTGCCCTTGCCCAGCGCGAGCTCGGGAACTCCGTCGACGACGACCGCGTTCTGCGACCCGGGCACCGAGATCCGCATCGCGCCGGCCTTCTCCTGCACGACCTTGCCGTGCCAGACGAGCAACGCGGCGCGGCCGGCGTCCTCGTCACCCTCGGGCGGCGCCCACGACAGCGTGTCGATCTCGCGCTCCTCGACCGGCTCGCGGCTGCTCACGAGCTGCACGAGCCGATCCCAATCCGTGACGGCAACTCGCTTGCCGCGGTAGACCCGCAGGCGCATGCGATCGCACTCGACGCCGAGCGGGGCGACCGGATCGCGCGCCGGCCGACTCGCCAGCGTAAACCAGAAGCGACCGTCGTGGCTCGCCTGGATGTCACCCCGCACCGGCGCGTGACGTTCCGGGTCGGGCGTCGCGATCCGCACGTGGGACACGACGCGCAGGTCCTTCATGTCGACCGTCAACAGCTTCGGCGTCACGCCGTCCGGTTCGCTCTGCCAGAACGTCGCCGGGTCGCGGTCGATCGCCGCCAGCGGGCTGTGGCCGATCGAGTAGTCGCTCGCGAGGGCGCCGGCGGGCAGCTCACCCGTCGTCGCCAGGCCCTGGAAGATCCCGGTGTGCGGCCCCGTCTCCGCGAGCTCGAGCCCGACCTGATCGCCGCTCGATGCGGTCAGCTTCACGGCAATCACGTCCGCCCCGTCCGACAGGTCGCGGTCGAGGTCCTGCACGCGCAGGTGGATCGGGTTGCCCGGCTTGATCTGATTCGACGGGCGCCCCTGGCTCTTGCGCTGATCCGCTTCCTCGCGCTCCTTCGCCTCGCGCTCGAGCCGCTCGCTGAACGTCTCTTTCCGCTCTTCGACGATGGCGCTCGACGATGCGATAAGCTCGCCGTCGGCCGCGACGCCGATGTGCGCGTCGGAAAGCGGCACGAAACGGAACTGGGCCTTGAAGTCCTCCGGGTAGTCGACCTCGACCGTATCGCGGCCGGTGATCTGCAGGATGCGATCACCCGGCACGACCTGGCCAAGGCGCGTTTCGACGTCGGCGCGGAACAGCCCCTTGCCGGCGCCGCCGCTGACGAGCGAGATCTCCTCGCGATCGCCGCCCGGCATCGTGACCAGCGTGACAGGGATCTTCACGTGGCCGCGGCTGATGCCGAGATCGCTGTCCTGCACGACGATCGACAGGCTCTTGCCCGGCATATGCCAGCGCTTGCTCCGCCGGCCGAGGCGCCCGACCGTTCGCAGCAGCTCGAGCTGGTCCATGTACCGCTGCTCGGCGCCGTAGACCTCGGCGAGGTTGAAGAGCGTGCGGTTCGCGAGCCGCACGTCCGGAACTTGCTCGAGAACGCGACGGAAGATCTCGCGGGCCTCCTCGCGATCGCCACGGCGGTTCGCGAGCACGCCGCGCAGGAACGCCGCCCGGACGACAACGTCGCGATCCGCGCTGCGGGCCAGATTCTCGAAGACTTCCTCGGCCTTGTCGTAGACCTTCTGGGCCATGAACGTCTCGCCGATCCCGAACTCGGCCTCGATCGCCGCTGGCGTCTCCTTGTACCGGTTGAGCACCGTCGTGTACTCGCTGCGGGCGACGTCGTAGCGCGCGGCGGCGTAGTAGTTCTTCGCCAGGAGGAGCTGCACGCGCGCCTTCGCCGTGTCGTCGATGTCGCTCGACTCCGCGTTGTCGACCAGCCAGCTTCGCAGCACGTCCTCGGCGCGGTCGTGGTTCTCGTCCCCACCGGCCGCGATATGGCTCTCGCAGATGAACAGGAACAGATCGATCGGAACCTGGCTGCGGTGCTCGTCGAAGAGAGCGCGATGGGCGAGATAGCTGTCGAACGCCATGCGTCGATCGCCGAGCCGCAGGTAGAGCGCAGCCTCGAGGAGCGGAGCGATCTCGCTCGACTCGTCGATCGTCAATCCCACGCCTCCCATGCGCGAGTAGGCCCGCGTCACCATATCGCGACCCGATTTCTCGCGCCTCGAGTCGACACCACGGATGTTGGCGAGCATGCCGGTGAGCAGCGTCGCCGCCTCGGCGTATTCCTCGCGAGAGACAGCGGATTGCGCGAACGGCAGCAGCGCGTCCCAATCGTACTGGCCCGACCCGCCGTGCATCGTCGCGTCCTGGAACGCGAGTAGACGTTCGATCGTCACCTGGCGATCCGGGGACGCGTCGAGCTCGAGCAGCGCGAGCGACGCGATCGCCGACGCGCGACCGATCTGCAGGTCACGGACCGCCCGGAACACGCGTCGCCGATCGGCGGTCGATGTCTCCGAGTCGGCGCGGCGATAGCGGTCGACCCACGTGCGCGCCGGGTACTCCTCCATGCCCCAGCCCTGGAACGGCTGAGCGTCGCGGCGCGTGCGCGCTTCGTTCAAAGCGGCCTCGAAACGATCGAGGTCGCCCTTCTCGAGATGCACGTTCGCAAGCCATGCCGCGTACGCCCCGTAGAAGCGCGACGGTTCCGCGAGCAATCCCTCGACGAACTGCGCGAGCTCGTCGCCTTCGAGCCGTCGTGAGATCTTGCCGGCCGAGTAGTACGACTGACTGTCGTTGCGATCGAGCGGGATGCAGCGTTGCCAATGGTCCATCCCCTCCGCCTGCAGCCCGGAGTCCCAGAGGTAGTCGCCGATCTCGGTCGCGTACGCGATCGTCAGTCCGTAGCGCTCCCGCGCCGCAGCGACCCAGCGGAAGAGCTTGCGGGTCAACTCGGCGTCCTCGATCTTCAGCGCGCCGCGCAGCGCGCGGCGGAAGATGCTGGGGTCGTTGTACTCGGGCTCGAGCGAGATCAGGTGCTCGATCGCTTCCTTGGCCTCCTCGAGCGTGCCGTAGTCGACCGTCGCTTTCACGCGCTCGCGCGCTGCCTCGTAGTCCTTCGGAAACAGGCGCTGGAGCTCGAGGGCGTAGGGGATCGACTCCTTGCGCTGGGCGGGTCGCGCGTAGTGGCGGATCGCGTCGGACTGGTCGTGCAAGAGGCGATACCGCTGCGCTGAAGAGATGTCGTCGCGCGCGACAAGGGCGTCTCGCGCCGTGATCGCCTTCGAACTCGCATCCCTCTTGTCCCTCGCGGCCGCGAACTGGACGAGGAGGTCGTCCTGGCGCAATGCCTCGATGCGCTCGCGCACGAGCTGCACGCGCGCGCGGTGCTCCTTGCGGCGCCTCGCGTCGCGAAGCCATGCGCCGAGGTAGCCGCGGAAGTTCGCGAGGTGCGCATGCCGGCGCGTGGACGCGATGATCCGATCGACGTCGCGCTCGAACGCCGCGTCGCTCTCGGCGTGATACAGCAGCCAGTCGAGCGCGTTGCGCGAGTGGCTGTCGTCGACCGGCGACTTCGTCAGGAGATCGCGAAGCACCTCGCGGGCGCGCTTCTCGTCCTTGAGCCGATCGCGGTAGAGCGAGAACGCGAGCACGTAGCGCAGATAGCCCGCGTCCGCCGCGTTCGTCTTGATGGCGTCGAGCAGCGCCTTCTCGGCGCGACGCAGCTGCTGCGGGTCCTTGCCGCTCCACTGAACGTACCGCGCGGCGAGGCTGTTCGCTCGTGCGCTGTGCGGCAACGCGCGCGCGGCGACTTCAAGCGCCTTCGTGGTCTGGCCCGCTCGCTGGTGCGAGTAGGCGAGTAGGCCGAGCAGCTCCCAGCGACGCGCATCGTCCGGGTAGCGCGTGATCCAGTCGTCGATGACGGGCCCGAACTCGTCGTGTGGCGCTTCCGCCCGCGCCAGGCTCACGGCATGGCGATAGTGCAACTCGGCGCGCACCACTGCGGAGCCGCCGGGCACCTCCCGAGCCGCCGCGAGGCTCGTGATCGCGTTGCGACGTTGACCGAGGCGCCCCCAGTTCTCCGCCATCGCACGGTGGAGATTCCGCAGCCGATCGCCGGCGAGCGGCAGTTGCCGCGCGAGGATTCCGGCGCCGATGCGGTTGGCGCCGCCCCAATCGCCGGCGCGTCCGGCTTGCGCGAAGGACTGCAGGCCCGCGTCGAGCGCGAGCTCGCCGTCGGGAAGTTTCGCGAAGAGATCGCCCGCGACTCGCGCAGCGGCGATGTAGCCTCTCTTCTCGTCGAGCGCGACATAGAGCTTCACCGCGCGCACGGCTGCATCTCGCCCCTCCGTGCCGCGTCGCTTCCAGACACCCTCGTACGCCTCGGCCGCCTCGCGCCGGCGCCCGACCCGTTCGAGCACGCGAGCGAGATCCGTCTCGACCTCGGCGCCGCGGAGCGCCTTGGGGTTGCGCTCGAGGAACTGCCGCGCGGTGGCGATCGTGTCCTCGTTGCGCGACGTCACTCGCAGACCGTCGAGCAGCCGGAGCATGACCTGCTCGTGCTGCGGGTGCGTCGGCTGCGCGTTGATAAACTTCTGGCCGGCCCGCACGAGCCCGAATGCCCGGCCGTTTTCGTGGTACAGCTCGACGAGCTCGAGCAGAATCTCCGCGCCCTCCGGCGAATGGTCGACGACCTTGCCGAGTCGCGCTTCGAGCTCCGATGCGCGCCGACTGACCGGATCGAGCCCGGCAGCATCACCCGACGTTGCATCCTGCGCACCGACTCGCGTCGGCGGGACGAGGACGACCAGCGCGAGCGCGACGACGACGGGGACTCGTCGGAGAGGATTGCGCGTCCGTCGCATCAGAAGCCTCCTTTCACGAGCGCGTCGCTGATTCTCTTGGCGTCGGCCGCCAAGGTGCTCTCGGGGAACTCCGCGACCAGCTGGTCGAACTTCACCCGCGCCTCTCTCTTGCGCTCCATGCGGTAGAGACAACGCCCGTAGTTGAACAGGATCACGTCAAGGAACCTCGCGTCGGGGTGGTCGCTGAGCACGGTCTCGAAGACGTCGATCGCCCGCGCGTAGTCCTTCTTCTCGTAGTAGAAGTTCGCCATCTTCGAGACGGCCTCGCCGACGCGGCCGCTCTCAGGGAACTCGTCGAAGACCTTCTTGTACTCCTGGAAGGCGCGCTCGTAGTGCGTCGACGCTTGCTTGCCCGCCTTCTGCGCCAGCGCCTCCCAGCACTCGGCGATGCCGAACTGCGCCTCGCCGCGCAAGTGGCTCGTCTTCATCCGGACGAGGCGCGAGTACACGCTGATCGCGCGGCGATAGTCGCCCGCCGCGCGCGACACGTGACCGAGTTGCAGCATCGCCTGGTCGACGAAGCCGCTCTCCGGGAACTCGCGCTGCAGACGCTGACACATCGCTGCTGCGAGGTTCAGGTCGCCCTTCGCGAAGTAGATCGTCCACAGCTGGACGTACGTCTCTTCGAGGATGCGCCCGCCGAGACCGCGCGCCGCGTCGACGATCTCCTCGCAGACCTGGAGCGCCTCCTCGTACTTCGCCTGCGCGTTGTCGTGCAGGCCGAACTCCTTGTAGCGATTGCCGATCTCGGTCAGCGCGCTCGCGGTCTTGAGCCGTGTCTGGAGGCGCAACTGCTCGTCCGAGATCTCGGCCTTCGTGACGCGAACGCCGCCGATGTTACCCTCGATGCAGCGCGCCTCGGCGGTCACGGTACGCGCCTCGCTGCCCGTGTGCAGCTCGTCGATGAAGGTCAGTCGCACGATGTCGCCCGGCAACGCCTCGAGTACCGCCGCGTCATCGCGGCCCTCCGTCGCCTTGCGAAGCAGCAGAGACACACGGAAGACGCCGCTGTGGATCGAGTCGTCGACCGCCTCGGCCTCGACGGTCGAAGCGAAGTCGTCGAGGTCATCGCTGCCGTTCGAATCCGAGCTCGGCGGGTCCTCCGGATCCTCCGGGGCCGCGGGGGCCGCCGTCCCCGGCTCCGGAGTCGGGGTCTCGTCGTCGCTTCTCTTCACACGCAGCGATCGGCGCGTGATCGCGACCTCGCGAAGCGCGACTTCGAGGCGATCGACGCGCTCGAGCCGGTCGACTTGCGGCTCACCGTCATCGTCGTCTCCGGTGCTGTCCGCGTCCCCGGACGCCGCGAGCGCCGCGAGCTCGGCCTCGATCTTCTCGCGGCTCTTCTCGCGCCACACCTCGACGGCAGCCCGCAGCTCGTCGCTGTCGCCGCTGCGGTCGAAATCGGCGTCGATGACCTGCAGGTGGATCTCCTTGCCCAGGACGGCGCCCCCCAGCGTATCGTCGAAGGCTCCGTCCAGAATCCCCACCCGTGCGTTGCCGACGACGACGATCTCCTTGTCGCGCGATACGCCGAACTCACGCTGCGCGGTGTGTCGATCGACGTACGTCGCGGTCACGCGGTCCCCGCCCTGCACCTCGACGACGCCGTTGCCAGGGCGCGGTTTACCGAGCGCCGTCGGCAGCGAGCCCAGCGCGAGGCGGACGTTGCGGCCGACCGCCAGGCACTCGACGGTTTCCTCGTCGCCCGCTGCGGTCCGACAGCGCACGCGCACCGGCTCGTCATCCTCGAGCGCAGCGAGATCGGCATCCTCGATTCGCACGAAGAGCCGCTTGCCGGCCTCGACCTTCTCGACGCCTCGGTCCCCGGCTGCCAGCGCGGTGCCGACCTTCTCGAGCGATTGAATCGCCCGGCTGTAGTGACCGAGCTGAAAGTGCCCGAGGCCGATGTAGTAGTACGCCTGGTTGACCTCGTCGCTCGTCGGGAACGTCTCGATGACCGCGCGCATCGCCTTGAAGCACTGCGCATAATTGCGCGCTTCGTAGAGGCACACGCCGATCTTCAACGTCGCGACGGAACGCTGGTCGTCATCGCCGTTCGTCTCGTCGGCAGCTTGCTCGAAATGAACGCGCGCCTTGTCGTACGCACGCTCCTTGCGAAGCAAGTGCTCGCCCAGGCGCATGTGAGCCGAGAAGCGATGGCGGCTGCGCGGGTAGCGCTCGATCAGAGACTGCCAGACCTCGACGGCCTTGCTGGCCTCGTCGGCCTCGTAGCGCAGGTCGCCAGCCGCGAGAAGCTTCTTCGCGGCGCGGTCCTCGACGATCGAGCCGCGCACCGGAGGTGCGGTCGACTCCTGCGCCGAAACGGAGACGCTGACCGTCGCGCCCACGACGAACAGCATGGACAGGATTGCGCGGTGCGTTGACATGGTGTGAGAGACGTTGCCAGGTACAGTGGATCGGCGGGCAAGCCTGCCTCGACCTCAGCGGGCTGCGAGCGCAGACTCGTCCCTCCCACGGCGTTCACGCCGTATCGTTTCGTCGTCAGTATGGCCAGCCAGACTCGAGGGATCGCTCGCCGCGGTCGGCCAAAGCCAGCACTCGAGCGAAACCGAGACCTTCCTGCACGGATCCCCCTAAGCGTAGCAGATATCGCCCGCGCCACGCGAGCGACCGCGCCACCGCCGCGCATGGAGGCGGGACAGCGCGAGCGGTGCTCGCACCGGCTGCGCACGGACGACACGAGGTCGGAGACGCGGTAACCGGCCCCGGCCTACCGGCGTGTGACCGTGGCATGAGGCACAATCGACTCGAGCACCGATAAGTCCCGCGCTGCCCTCCGCGAGCGGAAACAGACGCTGCTTTCGACCGCGTAACCGCAGCGTCACTCCGAGTCGGCGTGCGGCGCGCAGCACGGCCGGGTTGCCTCGCCCGCGTCGCCGGCTCGCTCGACGGCCTCCTCGATGGACATCGGCACCGCCGGCAGCTGCGTCGCGTCGGCGAGACCGTCCCAGCGACTGAAGACCGCGAACAGGCCGACGACGACCATCGCCGCCGCACAGAGCGCCGGCACGTGGCGGCGTAGCGGCCCGGCGAGACTCTGAATGCTCACGCCGACGGCGAGCATGACAGGCAACGTCCCGAGCCAGAACGCGGCCATCACGAGCGTGCCGCCCAGCACGCTGCCGGAACCCGCCGCGATCACCGCGAAGATGTACAGCCATCCGCACGGCAGCAAGGCTGACGTCAAGCCGAGAAGGGTCGCCCTGACGACCGGGGGCTTCTCCTTGAGCCGCTGCATGGCGCGTGCAACGGACCGCTGCAGCCACGCCGGGAACGGCAGGCGCGCGCCGTCCGCGCCGCCGAGCCGCAGCAGGCTGAACGCCCCCCACGCCGCGATCAGGAGCCCCGCGACGATAGCGGTTACCCGCTGCACGCCGACAGCGCTCCCCGCGAGGTCGAGAGCCTCGCCCAAAGCGCCGGCGAGGGCCCCGACCGTGGCATACGCGGCCAGTCGACCGCTGCTGTACAAAGCGTGCGCCAGCAGCCGACGCCAACCGCGCGACGGATCGTCCCCCGCGTAAACCGCGACGAGCGGGCCGCACATACCGGCGCAGTGCAACGAACCGAGCAAGCTCGAGACCAGCACCGACAGGAAGAGTGCGGTCACGCCGATTCTCCTCGCCGCGTCAGTGCGGCACCATCTCCGGACGATTGAGCTCGGCGATGATGAACGTCGCCACGCCGCCGGACACCAGCACGACATAGAAGAGGGCGATCCACACCCACGGGTTGTCACGCAGCCATCGTTTCACGTCACGGACCTCGGAATCGTACCTGGACCTCGCATGTGGTCCCCGACTCCGTGTCGGACACCGGAAACACCAGCTCGAACGCCCCGTTGTAATCCTCGCGGGACACGATCGCGAAGATCGGCACCTCGACGTCCTTCATGCCCTCGAGTGCAATCTCTCGATGCGGAATGATGAACTCCACGCTCGGGCCGCCACCTTCCGGCGTCGCGCCGTCACCCACGCGGTACGTGCGGCTCTCGGTGGTCTTGTTCTGCAGGTGAAGCGTGTAGAGATTCCGGATCTTCCCATCGTCGATGACGAACGGCACACCGGACGAGCGAAGCATGTTGGCCTGAAACGACGTCCGCCCGCCGGCTGTGAACGCGAAGACCGTAAGGCCGAGCAACCCGGCAGCGGCATAGACGTACACGCGAGGCCGCAAGAACGTCTGCTTTCCGGTGTCGAACCGCATGCGGGAGTCGTAGCGCACCAGACCGGTCGGCTTGCCGACCTTGCGCATGACATCGTCGCAGGCATCGATGCAGTCGGCGCAGCCGATGCACTCCATCTGCAGTCCGTTGCGAATATCGATACCTGTAGGGCAGACGTGGACGCATCGATGGCAGTCGACGCAGTCGCCACCCTGCGATCGATGCTTGACTCGCGGCTCGCCGCGTTTCTCGTCGTACCCGATGATGATCGTCGCATCGTCGATAAGCGTCGACTGGAGGCGCCCGTACGGGCAGAGGATCAGGCACGTTTGCTCGCGAAACCACGCGAAATCGAAGTAGATCACGGCGGTCCAGAACATCGTCCACAGAAACGCGCTCATGTGGTCGCCCGCCCCGCTCGGAATGATGTCGACGAGCTCGCGGGCGGGAATGAAGTACGCCAGGAACGTATGCGTCAGAACGAGCGAGATGGCGAGAAACACGGCGTGCTTGAACGCCTTGCGCCATACCTTGTCGAACGTGAGCGGACCGGCATTGCGACGAATCCGCCGGTTGCGAGGCCCCTCGACCCAACGCTCGACGCGGCGGAACACGCCTTCCATGAACACCGTCTGGGGACAGCCGAACCCGCACCACACTCGGCCCCAGAGCGAGGTCAGCACGAAGAGCGCGAACCCGAAACCGCTGACGATGAAGAAGAGCAGGTAGACGTCCTGGTTCGTGAACGCGCCTCCGAAGAGATACGCGACGCGCCCGGCCAGGTCGACGCAGATCATCGGGTTGCCGTTGATCTGGATCCACGGGAGCACGAGGTACACGATGATCAGCACCGCGTAGATGATGTTCTTGCGCACCTGCCACGGCCCGCTGACATCCGCCGGGTGGATGTGATTGTGGGAACCGTCGGCGTTGATGCTGAACACCGTCTCGAGATCGGGCCGGCGCTTCTCCGGCTTCCGCTTCGCGGAACTGCTCATGTCGGACGTGGAGTCCCTCGCGTCTCTCCGGAATCCTCGGGGGAGATAGCGTCGCGCTCTATTCCCTCGGCTCCTCGCGGGAGCCCTCGGCAGCCTTGCCGGAAACGTTCGTCCCCTTCACTTTCGCGAGCACGAACGCCGTGATCTCTTCGACGCGCGTCGGGCCCAACCGAGGCCCCCACGCGATCATGCCCTTGGCCGGGACACCGTCGGTAATCGTCGCGTAGATCTGCGTCGGACCTCCTCCGTGAATCCAGAACTCGTCGGTCAAGTTGGGGCCGACGCTCCCCTGGCCCTTGTCGAGGTGACACGAAACACAGTACGCCTGGAAGAGTTTGGCGCCCGCAGCGACCTTCTCCGGCATGCCGACGACCATCAGGAGGGTCTCGTCGGTCATCCCGCCCTCGCGCGCGGCGTCGAGCTCGGCCTGTCGGACCTGCGCCATCTCCTGCTCGTATGCCATTTCCGACGAAGGGCCGATCTCGAACGTGTGGTAGTAGAGCCAGTAGCCGAAGGAGAAGATGATGGAGACAAAAAGGATGAAGAGCCACCAGTTCGGCAGTCGATTGTCGTACTCCTGAATGCCGTCGAAGCTGTGCTCGAGAACCTGATCCGGCTTGTACTCCGAGGCACCTTTCGTCGCGTCGCCCATGTCAGCGGGTCCTTTCGTCACAGTCCGTCGCCGTGGTGGAACTTTCGTCGCCGAGCGGGAGAGACGACAGGTACTCTCGATTCTCCCTGTTGCGCAGCCCTACGAGCGCATAGAAGAGCACCGCGGCGAAGCCGAGCACGAAGATGATCAGTCCGACGAGGGGCCAGGTCATGAGGGTCTCATCTTGAAACAGCGTGCGGAGCATCACTGGCCTCCTGTGGTGGGAGCTATCTGGACGGGCTGGGGACCGCGACCGAGCCGCTGCAGATAGGCGATCATCGCGACCAGCTCGCTATCGGCGGCGACCGTGACCTGTTGCGCGGCCAGGTCGGCGGCGATCGCACGGCCCTGCTCGGTCGCGTTCTCCACCGCAGACGCGAAATCGTCGTCGGTGTACGGCACGCCGAGCTTGCTCAGCGTCTCCATCTTGTGAGCCGTGCCGTCCAGGTCGACCTTGCGATCCTCCATGAACGCGTAGGTCGGCATGTTCGAGCCGGGCGACGTGTTGCGCGGATCCTTCATGTGCAGATAGTGCCACATGTTCCCGTAGCGACCGCCGACCCGTGCAAGATCCGGCCCCGTACGCTTCGAGCCCCAGAGGAACGGGTGGTCGTAGATCGACTCCTCAAGCCTCGAGTAGTCGCCGTAACGCAGGGTCTCGGCACGGAACGGCCGGATCATCTGGCTGTGGCAGACGTAGCAGCCTTCACGAACGTAGAGGTCTCGGCCTTCCAGCTCGAGCGGCGAGTACGGCTGCTGGAGGTACGGGTTCGGCGACCCGTCAGCGAGCGTGGTCATCGTCACCGGAGCCTTGTTCGCGATGACGATCGTCGGAATGATCTCGACGACGCCTCCGACGAGGATCGCGAGCAACGTCAGAATCGTGAACGCGCCATAGTTGCCCTGCAGCCGCGAGTGCCACCTCCGGTCGTGCTCTCCGCTGTAGATACCGAGACCGAGTAGCGCGGCCACGGTGACGACCACGAGCCCCCCGAGAGACACCGCTGCCCCGAGCGGTCCGAAACCACCCATGACGACAGCCAGGATCGTAATGACCGTGCAGTACACGACCGGCGCGCCGAACATCACCTTCCAGTTGAAGCGCGCGTCGGGCGCGAGCTTGCCGGTGACGGTCACCTCGGACGTGACCTTCTTGCCGGAGCGAATCGTCATGATCAGGTTGTACGTCCCGATCAGGAAGCTCGCGAAGTAGAGGACGCCGCCGACGAGGCGGGTCTGGTACATGACGCGTTCGCCGATCAGCGTCTCGATGAAGTCCGGGTACTTGAGGTAGCCGGACTCGTCGAGCGCCAGCAGGCCGAGTCCCTGGTTGATGCCGCCCACCCACATCGAGGTGACGTACAGCAGGATTCCGAGCGTGCCGATCCAGAAGTGCAGGTCGGCCAGTTTCGTCGAGTACAGCTTGGTCCCCCAGAGCTTCGGCACCATCCAGTACAGCATGCCGACGGTCAGGAAGCCGTTCCAACCGAGCGTGCCACCGTGCACGTGACCGATGATCCAGTCCGTGTAGTGCCCGAGCGCGCTGACGCTCTTGATGGACAGGAGCGGGCCTTCGAAGGTCGACATGCCGTAGAACGTCACCGCGACCGCGAAGAACTTGCAGACCGGGTCGGTCCGCAGGCGGTCCCACGCGCCGCGGAGGGTCAACAGCCCGTTCAACATTCCGCCCCACGACGGCGCCCAGAGCATGATGCTGAAGACCATGCCGAGGCTCTGCGCCCAACCGGGGAGCGCCGTGTACAAGAGGTGATGGGGTCCGGCCCAGATATAGAGGAAGACGAGCGACCAGAAGTGCACCACCGACAGACGATAGGAGTACACCGGTCGCCCGACCGATTTGGGAACGTAGTAGTACATGATGCCGAGCATCGGCGTCGTGAGGAAGAACGCGACGGCGTTGTGCCCGTACCACCACTGGACCAGAGCGTCTTGTACCCCCGCATAGATCGGGTACGAGTGTAAGAAGCTGGTCGGAAGCGCCAGGTTGTTGACGATGTAGAGAACCGCGATCGTGACGATACTCGCGATATAGAACCAGATCGCCACGTAGAGGTTGCGCTCGTTGCGGACGGCCAGGGTCCAGAAGAAGTTCAGCGCGAAGACGACCCACACGATGACGACGAGAACGTCGATGGGCCAGATCAGCTCGGCGTACTCCTTGCTCTGGGTCAATCCCAGCGGCAAGGTGATGGCCGCCAGGATGATGATCAGCTGATAGCCCCAGAAGTTGATCCAGCTGAGCTTTCCTGACGCCATGCGGGTGCGCAGCAACCGCTGCGTCGAGTAGTACACCCCCGCGAACATCATGTTCCCGACGAACGCGAAGATCGCCGCGTTCGTGTGAAGCGCGCGCAGCCTGCCGAAGCTCAGCCACTCGACGCCGAGGTTGGCCTGCCAGTACGAGAGCTGCAGCGCGATGATGACTCCCACGAGCAGTGACACCACGCCCCAGACGATGGTGGCGAGCGAAAACGCTCGGACGATGCCGTCGTCGTAGACGACGCGCCGTGTCGTCGTGCTATCCGTCTCCATTGAGACACCCTCTTTCTTCGCGGTTCTGCGCCGGCGGCGCGTCGCCATCGGCGGGACGTATTACCTCGTCGTCGGCGAGAGGGAGCAGGGAAAGCCGGTCACCGTGCTCGAAATCGCCTTCGCGCAAACGAATCATGAAGAAGGCCAACGCCGCCGAAGCGAGCACCAGACCCAGCGCGACGAGAACGATCGCGATCACCATCCGAGGCGCCTCCCAGATAGTCGGATCCCTGTCATCGCCACGACACCCGCAGAGCTGATCGGCATCAGGATCGCCGCGACGACCGGAGTCACCCAGCCCGCCAGGCACAGGCCCACGGCGGCGGCGTTGTACGCCACGGCCACCAGGAGATTGGCCGTCGTGACGCGACGCAGCCGCTTTGCGGCCGCAAGCGTCCACCGGACAGCCGCGATGCCGTCGCCGAGGAAGAAGAAGTCGGCCTTCCCCGGCAGGACCGGGCGATCGATCGCCGGCGTTCCCGCGCAGAACGCAGCCTCGAAGCTCGGCGAGTCGTTCAGCCCGTCTCCGATCATCAGCGTGTCGGACGCGTCGATCCCCTTCACGAGTTCGGCCTTGGCCTCCGGCGTGAGCCCGCCGATCGCCGCGGCCGGTTCGACGCCGAGCGCCTCGGCGGCCTCGCGCACCCGTTCGGGTCGATCGCCGCTGATCAGCCACACTCCGTACCCGCTGCGGAGCAGACGGCGCACTTCGCTCGCCGCATCCGCCTTGAAGTCCTCCTGGAACGACAGCGCGGCCAGGACCTCGCCATCCCTCGTGAAGAGGGTCTTGCCCGCGCCCCCGGACGAGTCGTTCGAAGGCAGGCCCTCGAAACAGCCTCGCGTCGCGTAACGCGGGGAGCCGAGCCGGTACTCGCTGCCGCTCCGTTGGAGCGACAGCCCGGCGCCGGCCACCTCGACGACCTCGCGAACAGGCTCGTGGTCGACCGGCGTCTCGCGGGAATCCACGAGCTCGGCGAGGGCCGCGGCGATGCACTGACTCACCGGATGGTTACTGCGCGCGCTGATCGCGCGTAACGCCGCGCGGCCCTCTCCGGTGAGCGCACCTAGCGCCAGCCGAGACGCGGGATTGAGAGCCAGCAGGCCGCGAGTCAGCGTACCGGTCTTGTCGAGCAGGACCTGTCGCACCTGGAGCGCCTTGTCCATCAGCTCGCCGCGCCGCACGAACACGCCACGGCGTCGGAGCGCGAGAAACGTCAACTCCTCGGCCAGCGGTGTGGCCAGCCCGATCGCGCACGGGCACGTCACGACGAGGATCGCGACCGTGACCTCGAGGGCCGCGCGCGAGCCGTGCGGAATCCACAGCGCGAACCCGAGCGCTCCGAGAACCAGCACCGCCGTGACATACCAGGTCGCGACACGGTGCCACCACAGAGGACGCCAGCGCCGCGCGTCCGCGCCGTCCGTGGGACCGCAGCGCAGAAGGTCGCCGAGTCGTGAGTCGGCAAAGTCCTCCTTGGCGACCACGTTGAAGCCGTGGTCCCCGGCATTGAACGAGCCCGCCGGCACGCAATCGCCGGGCTCGACCGTCAGGAGGTCCGACTCTCCGGTGATCCAGTCCATCGTCACGGCGGCGCTCGTGTGGAGCACGACGCTCTCGACGGGCACCAGATCGCCCGTGGCGATCCATAGCGCGTCGCCCGTCTTGACCCGGGGTGCCGCGACGGCCTCGAGCTCGCCGTCCTCGCGCTGGCGCTTGACGATGATCTGCTCGGCGCCGCTCGACGCGAGCAACGTGTTCCGATTGCGCTCGAGGAGACGTTCCTGCACGAACCTGCCGACGAGCATCAGCGCGACGAAGATCGCCAGCGAGTCGAAGTATGCCGCCTCCGGGCCGGCGCTGCAGTACGCCCAGACCGAGCCGAGATAGGCGAGCACCATCCCCAGCGCGATGGGCAGGTCGAGGTGCGCGATACCCCGTCGAAGTCCGGCGATCGCTCCGGAGATGAAGACCCTTCCGCCGACGAGTACCGCGATCGTCGCGAGCGCGAGGTTCAGCTTCCCGAACGTGTCGTACAGCGGATCGTCCGCTTGCAGACCGAAATAGTACCCGAGCGTGAACACCATGACGTTCAGCGCGATGGCCGTGCAGATCGCCATGCGCGCCAGCAGCGCGCGCGAGCGCTCGGGCGCGACCTTCCGCGACGGACCGAAGCGATAGCCGAACTTCTCGGCCGCAGCGAGGTATTCGCGGAGGTCGCCGCGCGTCGGGTTCCAGGCGAGGTCGACCTTCCCGAGCGACGGGTTGATGCGCAACTCCAGCCCGGCGGGGTACCGGTCGAACAGCCGCTCGAGCAGCCAGACGCACGCCGCGCAGTGAACGCCCTGGATGTCGAGCGCCAGCCGCAACTCGCCACCAGGTCCGGCGGGGGTCGACGCCAGCATGTGATCGAGCCAGCCGAAGGCGTCGGCCTCGAGCTGCGCCGGCGGCGCCTGGCGACCGCGCGCGATATCGTAGAACCGGTCCAGCCCCTCATCGTGGAGCAGGAGGAACACCGTCCGGCAACCGCGGCAGCAGAACGGGCCCTCCGCCTCGACCCACGCGTCGCCAACCGAGCTGCCGCAGTGCAGGCACTCGCCGCGCGCGATCGCGCGGTCCCACGCCTCCTGCTTGCCCGCAGGCGCGGCGCTCGGAGCGCCCTCCTGTCGTGGCGGCGTCGTCGGTGAGGCGAGATCAACCATCCGTCGCCTCCAGCTCGACGCCGAAGATGTCGTCGCGAAGGCGTGCCGCGATCGACGCGCTGGTGTCGCCGCTCACGCGTGCCGACCAGAGCTCGTGGCTGTCCTGCGCGCGTACGAGCCGAACGCGGAGGCTGTGCTCATCTCCGGTCGCCCGCACCGTACCTACGAGCAACGAGTCCGCGCCGAGCTCTGCCGCGATGTCACGCAGCGTCCTCCGACTGCCTCGGAACGCCGCGGCGCGCGCGGCGGGGACGACGGTGACGTCCGACGACAGTTCACGCGTCAGGTCGGCGACCAGTGCATCGACGAACGCCGTCCCGGCGTCAGAGGAAGTCGACGCGTCGGCGCCGGCGCGATCGAACGGCAGGATCGCGAGGACGCCGACGTCGCGCGGCACCGGGCGCTCCCGTTCGCGCGGCACCCACCCGCGCGCGAAGAAAACGACGACGGCCACCATCAGGACGACCCCCGCGATACCGACGACGGGATCGCTCCATCGCGAGATGGCCGCGCGAACGGTATCAGCTGGGGGCGAGCCGCCCATGGCGGATTCTGGACGCGGGTCAGTCGAAGTCATACGGATCCGAGCTTCCGTCGGGCGTCATCGCAAAGTTGCGGCCCGCAGACGGGAATGTCGCCCTCCACTCGAGGCCGGCTGCACGCCACGGGTTCTCGGACGCCACCTCCCCGCGCACGGCCGATCGGGCGAGATTGCCGGCGATGAGCAGCACGGCGAGAAGTGCGATCAACGCGCCGCCGAACGCGAGGTGAGCGAATCCCGGTGCCGCTGGCGTCTGCTCGTAGACGCGCGTCACCCACCCTCGAGCCCCCAGGGCGAGGTGCATCAGCGAGAGCGTGCCGAGTCCGAGGAACAGCATCCACGCGCCGACGGCACCGAGCCGCGCGGGCACCACGCGTCCCGTCAGCTTCGGCCACCAGAAGTGGAGGCCGGAGAGGAAAGCCATGACGACCGTCCCGACGACGAAGAGGTGGAACTGCCCGGTGCCGAAGAGCGACGAACGGAGATACGGGCCGAGCGCCGGCGACGCCGTGAACAGCCCCGCGAGGGAGCCGAACACGAGGAACACGACGGCGAAGAGCGCGTAGAGCATCGGCACTTCCAGCCGGATCGCGCCGCCTCGCAACGTCATCAGCCAGGCGAACACGATGCCGAGCGCGAGCGCGAACCTGAGGAACGATGCGAGCGACGCGACGACTCCCGTCTCCGTTCCCGACGCCCCGGGCACCGAGCCGGCGCCCCACGCGAAGAACGAGAGGACGGCGAGCGCCGCCATCGTGTGCACGATGAAGCCGGCCGTCGCCGGTCGGCGGCGAGCCAGCGGCGCGATGACATCGGTGACGACACCGACCGCGGGCAGAATCGCCATCCACACGACCGGCGTCGCGTAGAACCGGAAGATCATCTCGGTGTGCGCGAGACCGTACCCTCTCGCCGCGTCGACGAAGGGCAGGTCCGTGCCTCGAAACGCGAGCACCATGCCGTACGCCGCGAAGGCGGCGGGCGTGGCCAGGATCTGGACCCAAGAGAACAGATAGAGGGCCCATGCACTGATCGGGAGGCGCGACCAGTCCTGCCCGGCTGCCCGTCGCTGGTGAATCGTGCCGACGATATTGAAACTGGTGAGCAGCAGCGACAGGGTCACCAGGGTCGCGGCGACGGTCGTCAACGTGACGGCCCAGCCGCCGGTCGCGCTGTACGTCGCCCGAAACGCCCAACCCGTGTCGGCGCCGCCGAGGACGACCGACGTCAGCACGGCGACCAGGCCGAGTACGAAGAGATGCAGCGCGGTCCGGTTGATACGAGGCCGGAACACGTTGTTCGCGCCGAGCTGCAGGGGCAGCACGAGGTTTCCGAGTCCGGCGGGAATCGCGGGCAAGAGGAAGAACAGGACCATGAACAGCCCGTGTCCCGAGATCTGCAGGTGGTAGTCGTGCGCATCGAGCAGGGTTCGGCCAGGAAACGCCGACTCGGCCGCGCTCGACGTGGCCAGAAGGGCGCCGACGATCACCGCGAAACAGGCGACCGCGATGTACGATGCGCCGATCCGTCGGTGGTCGGTACTGAAGAGCCAGCTGCCGCCCGCATCAGCGGCACCGGATCGGGAAGCGCTCATCGATCCTCCTTCGCGCTCAGAGACTCGAGGTACGCCGCCAGATACTCGATCTCCTCGTCGCTGATGCGCCCGGTGTAGGTGGGCATCGGGGCCTTGTCGAATCCCGCGACGATCTTGGCTCCCGGCTCGAGGAGCGACTCGCGCACGTAGTCGAGATCGACGGACACCGTCGCTCCACCCTCGAGCGTCTCCGTCTTGCCCCACAATCCCTGGAACGTCGGGCCGACAAGGGCACTGCCATCGACGGAGTGACAGACCGCGCAGCCTTGCCGCTTGTAGACGATCGCTCCGGCATCGACCGGCGGCAACGAGCTGAGGTCGAACGAGACCTTCTGGAGCCACTTGGCGAAGTCGTCCGGCGACTCGATGACGACGTCTGCCGTCATGCCGTCGTACATCGCCCCGTTGTACGTCGTCGTCACGAGCGGGTACGTGCCGGTCTCCGTCGCCGTGAACCACAGGCTCGACTCACGGCCGGGTGCAGCGACGCCGGCCAAGCGCAGGGCTGGCAGCGACAGGCCGTGAACGTTCTCGTCGCCACGCAGCGCGAGGCGGATCTTCGTCGACGTCGGCAGATGCAACTCGCGAGAGGTGTGGCCGTTCGGGTACGTGAAGCCCCATCCAGCGCCGGGGGATCCGTCGGCATGGCGCGACTCGAGCTCTTCGGCCGACCAGGGTCGCACATCGACGACGACGCGGTAGGCCTCGCTCAACGGTGAGGCGGTCGCGAGCCAAGTCGGCAGCGCGAGCACGAAAAGCGCCGCGCAACCGACGACCGGTCCGGCGATCCACGCCATCTGCGTCGCGAGTCCTGGCGCGCCTGTGTCGGTCGGCCCGCTGTCGGGCCGCCGGGCGCGGAACGCGGCGACGAAGACGAGCAGCAGGCCCACGATGACGACCGCGAGAAAGACCGCTAGGAAGAGAGTGATCTCGAAGATCTGATCCGCCGGAGCCGCGACGTCGGCGGCCTGCGGTGGCAATAGCGCCTTTGCGGAGCTCATGATCCGCCTCCGGCCTCTCCGGCCTCCTCAGCCTTCGCGGCCTCTCGAGCGACCACCCACCGCATCGCGTCCTCGATCGGAATGCGCGCGATGCCGGCGGATTCGTCGACCCATCCGCGGCGCGTGAGCATCTCCTCCTGGGTCGCCACGGTCTTCTGCAGCTTCTCGTTCGGCGGCGCGACGAATCGCTCGTGGACCATCTGCGTGCGGAGCTGGTTCACGTACGCGATCCCGAACAGAGCAATCGTGCCGACCAGCACCAGAGAGAGAGCGATGGCGAACGCGACGCTCACGCCACCGAGCCCGTTTCGTGGCGCCTGGCTCATGCGTAGGCTCCTTTCCGGTGTACGTTTCCGCGCCGCGCGCGGCGTTGGAGACGACGCTGATGGTTCATGCGTTCTCGAAGTTGAGCGACTCGGGCAGTCGCGGGTCCTTGGCAGCGATCAGCGAGCAACGTCCGAGGAACTTCGCGCAGCCGGCCATGAAGAGGCCGCCTACGCCGACGAGACACGTGACGTCGAGCACGCTGAACGGGATCGCGGTCGCCGCGTGGTCGTATTCCGGCATGACGAGCCAGTAGAGGTCGAGCCAGTGCATGCCGAGCAGCCACACCGCTCCGATCACGAGCGCGAGCGGCCGCCTCTTGACGTGACGCGACAGCAGGAACAGGAACGGGATGAAGAAGTGGGCGAGAACGATCACGATCGCGATCGTGGACCACGTCCCCGTCTGTCGGCGGAGGTACCAGCCGGTCTCCTCCGGCAGATTGCCGTACCAGATCAACATGAACTGCGAGAACGCCACGTAGGCCCAGAACACGAGCATCGCGAACAGGAACTTGCCGACGTCATGGTAGTGCTCGCGGGAGATCGTGGTCGCCAGGCGTCCGGAGCGCTGGAGAAGAAAGACCACGATCGCGAGCAGCGCGAGAAACGACAGGAACGCGCCGGCGAAGAAGTAGATCCCGAAGATCGTCGAGAACCAGTGCGGATCGAGCGACATCAGGAGGTCGAACGCCGCGAACGTCACCGTCAGAGCATAGAGCAGCATCAGGGGGCCGCTGAGCCTCTCCATCCGCATCGTCAACGCGTGGTCGCCGGTCTCATCCTGCCGCGTAGAACTGCGGAACAGGAAAACCGCCGATCCGATCCAGACGACGAAGTAGAACGCGATGCGTCCGAGGAAGAAGCCCTGGTTCAAGTACGGCGCCTTGTGCTGCAGCACGTGATCGCTGGCGACCGCGTCCGCGTGGCTCCAGTGGTAGAGGTCGTGTAGACCGAAGGCCAGCGGAATGAACAGGATCGCCAGCACGATCAACCCCATCGCGAGCCCCTCCGACACGCGGCGCAGGACGACGCTCCATCCGGCCTTGGCGAGGTGCTCGAGGATGACGAAGAACAGCGCGCCCAACGACAGCGTCAGGAAGAACGTCCAATTGTGCAGGTACGACCACCACAGGCGATCTAGCTCGCGGTCGCCGGTCAGCCAGGCGATGGCGAACGACGCGACCAGGCCCACGACGCCGACGAGCCCTGCGATCCAAACGACGCGCCCGCCCAGAGGTCCGAGGAAGCGATTGTCCTGTGTGCCGTCGACCGGTCGGCTGTGCATTGGCTCCTCGCTCACCGCAGACTCTCCTGGAGCTCCGTCGGCAGGCTGCTCGCCTCGACGCCTTGGCTGAGCTGCAGCGCCTTGACGTACGCTACGATTGCCCAACGATCCGCTACACGGATCTGCCGCGCGTGTGCGGGCATGTTGCGAACGCCATTCGTGATGAAGTGGAAGACCTCGCCCACCGGCCGCTCCTCCGCCGTGGCGGTGTGGAGATCGGTCGGCGGCACCCATGTGCCTTCCGCGAGCCCGTCGGCGCGTGCCGCGACCAGCCCGTCCCCGTACCCCGCGCGCCCGTGACAGGGGGCGCAGAACACGTTGAACATCCTGCGGCCCCGACTCAGGACATCCGCGGTGATGTCGACGCGCGCCGGGAACTCCTTGGCGAACGCGTCCGCGACTCTTCCGTAGAGATAGTGACGATCCGTTCCGAGTCGGCCGTGCGCGATCGTGCCTTCCGGCGCCGCGCGCATCGCACGTCCGTCGGCGAAGAGCGTCGAAGCTTCCTGCGCGCGGAAGGACTCCTGCACGTCCATATCGAGGACGGGGTGGATCCGCGGCTTCGTCGAGGTCGAAGTCCTCGCGACGGCGATCACGCCGAGCGGCAGCAGTGTCAACGCGAC
Source organism: uncultured Planctomycetia bacterium (assembly GCA_964392615.1). Lineage (GTDB taxonomy): Bacteria > Planctomycetota > UBA8108 > UBA8108 > UBA8108 > CAYMRB01. The sequence continues at coordinate 30,694 of CAYMRB010000011.1, forward strand.
GAGCCCGATGACGATGAAGATGACTCCACGGGGTACGCGCATCAGTCCACGACCTCCTCGACACTCAAGCCCCGGAGCGACTCCAGGAACACCCGCGTCTTCACTGGATCGAATCTGCGATCATCGGCCTCGATGACGATGAAGAAGCGATCCTGCGTCACTCTTCGAAACCGCTCGCTCTTGAAGATCGGACGGTGCAGGCACGGCAGACGATTGGCGACGAGCATGCCCTTGAAGGCGGTCAGCGCGGCCAGCAGCACGGCGCTCTCGAAGACGATGGGAATATTCGCCGGCAGGCTGAAGATCGGCTTGCCGCTGATCACGAACGGGTAGTCCACGGCATTGGTGAAGTACTGCAGCGCGAGGCCGCCGGCGGCACCGACGATGCCAGCGCCCAGCACAACCCACGGCAAGCGCGTGTCGCGCATGCCCATGGCTTCGCAGAGGCCGTGCACCGGAAACGGCGTGTGGGTGTCCCAGCGCTTGTATCCGGCGTCCCGAGTTTTCGCGGCGGCGTCGATCGTGGCGGAGACATCATCGAACTCGACCATCAGACCCCAGAGACGGGAGCCTTCCGACGAGCTGGCAGTCGTCTCGGTTCGACTCATCGCGCATCCTCCGACGATTCCGAGTCTTTCTTCCGCGGCGACGTCGTGTCGGGCCAGTAGTCGCCGAACGGCGTCGCTCCATCGCGAGACGCGTGCGCCTGCGGCATGACGCTCTTGACCTCAGCCATCGCCACCATCGGCAAGAAGCGGACGAAGAGGAGGAAGAGCGTGAAGAACAGCCCGAAGCTGCCCGCGAACGTCAGGATGTCGATGATCGTCGGCGAGAACATGCCCCAGCTCGACGGGAGGAAGTCGCGTGACAGCGACGTCACGACGATCACGAAGCGCTCGAACCACATGCCGACGTTGACGAGGATGCAGACGATCCACGCCAACGCCATGCTCTGACGGAAGCGCTTGAGCCAAAAGAGCTGCGGGACGAAAGCGTTGCAGGAGAACATCGTCCAGTACGCCCACGCGTAGGGGCCGAACGCGCGATTGATGAATGCGAACTGCTCGGTCAGGTTGCCGCTGTACCAAGCGATGAAGAATTCGGTCGCATACGCGTAGCCGACCATCGAGCCGGTGACCAGAATGACCTTGGCCATGTTCTCGACGTGGCGACGGGTGATCAGATCCTGCAGACCGAAGGCGGTGCGACAAGGGATGAGGATCGTCATCACCATGCCGAAGCCGCTGAAGATCGCGCCGGCGACGAAGTACGGCGGAAAGATCGTCGTGTGCCAGCCGGGCAGGATCGACACGGCGAAGTCGAACGATACGATCGAGTGGACACTCAAGACGAGTGGCGTCGCGAGCGCGGCGAGCAGCAGGTAGGCGCGTTCGAATCGCAGCCAGTGGCGATTCGAGCCGGACCAGCCGAGGGCGAACAGCCCGTAGAAGAACTGCTTGATCCTGCTGGTGGCCCGATCCCGCAGTGTGGCCAGGTCCGGGATCATGCCCATGTACCAGAACATCGTCGAGACGGTGGCATACGTGCTGACCGCGAACACGTCCCAAAGAAGCGGCGACCGAAAGTTCGGCCACATCTCCATCTGATTCGGCAGCGGGAAGAGCCAGTATGCGACCCACACGCGTCCGACGTGCACCAGCGGGAAGATGCCGGCGCAGGCGACGGCGAAAATCGTCATCGCTTCTGCGGAGCGGTTGATGCTCGTCCGCCACTTCTGTCGGAAGAGGAACAGCACAGCGGAGATCAGCGTGCCGGCGTGGCCGATGCCGACCCAGAACACGAAGTTCACGATCGGGAAGCCCCAGGCCACAGGCATGTTGTTGCCCCAGACGCCGACGCCCGTCGCGATCAGATACACGAGGCAGACGGCGAATACGCCGAGCAAAGCAACCGATGCGCAAAACGCTATCGTCCACGCTCGTGGCCACCGTCGGCGCTCGGAGACGCCGCAGACGGTGTCCGTCACCTCCGTGAAGCCCTTGCCTCCGAGCACGAGCTCCGGACGGTGGCGCGGATCCTGGCTCAGGTTGTCAGCGAGTACCGTGCTCATGAATCACCGTGCTCGTCAGTTCGCTGTGCATCCCCTCGAGGCCTATCGTCGAGAAGCGGCGCTCCTGGCTCCCGCATCAGCCGTGCTCTCCGGTGCGTTTCTCCGCGCCCGCGGTGGGGAGCGGATTGCGGACCCGGCCGAGGTACTTCGTTCGCGGCCGGACGTTGATCTCCGCCAGCAGCGCGTACGCGCGTCGATCCTGCTGCAGTTGGCGGACTCGACTGCTCTCGTCGCTGAGATCGCCAAAGACGATCGCCTGCGTCGGACACGCCTGCGCGCACGCCGGCAGGATGTCGCCGTCGGCGATCGGACGCTTCTCGTTCTTCGCTCGTATCTTGACCTGGTTGATCCGTTGCACGCAGAACGTGCACTTCTCCATCACGCCGCGTTCGCGCACCGTGACATCGGGGTGGAGCCCGAGAGACTCGAGCTCGGTCAGGTCCTTGTGGTAGTTGAAGAAGTTGAATCGCCGCACCTTGTACGGGCAGTTGTTCGCGCAGTACCGCGTGCCGACGCAGCGGTTGTAGACCATCGTGTTGAGGCCTTCGGCGTCGTGGACGGTGGCCGCGGCAGGGCACACCTCCTCGCAAGGGGCCATCTCGCAGTGCTGACACGCGACCGGCTGGAAGGCGATGCTCGGATCGTCGGGATCGCCGCCGTAGTAGCGGTCCACGCGCAGCCAGGCCATCTCCCTCCCGCGGTCGATCTGCTCCTTGCCGACGACCGGGATGTTGTTCTCGGCCTGACACGCCAAGGTGCACGCCGAGCAGCCGATGCACGTGTTGAGGTCGATCGTCATGCCCCAGCTGCGGCCCTCGAACTCGAGCTCTTTCCACAGCGAGAACAGCTTGATGTCATGGCCGCGGTGACGCACGAAGTCCGGATCGCTGCGGAACTCGGCGAGGGTCGCCTCGCGAACGAGCTCGGGCCGGCGGCGCTCGGCCTCCTGGCGACCGAGGTCGTCGATCGCGAAGTGATCCTGGGTGGTCGCGAGCGTGTACTTCCGTCCCGTCGACTTCACTCCGACGCCGCTGACCCAGCCGAGAGTGCCGACCGTTCGCAGCCGGTACGCGTCGACTCCGACGTCCGACCCCACGCTCCCGGCCGCCTTGCGCCCGTAGCCCAATGCGATCGCGAGAGAGCCGTCGGCCTGCCCGGGAGCGACGAAGACCGGCGCCTCGATCGAGCGGCCCGCCGCCTCCACCTCGACGAGCGCTCCGTGACTCAGGCCGAGCTGCTCAGCGGTCGCGGGGCCGACGAGCAGCGCGTTGTCCCACGTCAGCTTCGTCAGCGGATCCGGGTTCTCCTGCAGCCAGGCGTTGCTGGCGAAGCGACCGTCGAACACGCTGGCGTCCGCCGTGAAGACGAGCTCGATGTCGGCCGAGGCGGCGTCGGTCTGCGCGGGAAGCATCGTGACGGCTCGCGCCACAGCCGCCGGGTCCACGGTCGGTCGGACGGGCGCGGGGGCGCTGCCGGCGAGGTGGCCGTCGTGCACCGCTTGGCGCCAGGTCGCCTCTTGCCGCGCTGCGTCATCCGTCGCGCCCGCGAGCTTCGCGATGGTCGCCTTGACGAGCGCGCGGCCGTCGCGCTCCTCTCCGAGCAGTCCGGCGAGAAGCTCGAGCGCGCTGCGCCCCTCGTGTAGAGGGCGAATCAGCGGCTGGACGACGCTGACGGTGCCGTCCCACGACCGGGCGTCACCCCAGGCCTCGAGATAGTGAGTCTCCGGCAGGTGCCAATCGCACCGGCGTGCCGTCTCGTCGCGGTAGAGGCCGACGTGGATCCGCGTCTTCGCCTTCTTGAGGCGTGTCGCGAAGTCGAGGTCGGCCGGCGCCGTGAACACCGGGTTGGCGCCGAGTACGAGCAGCGTGTCGACCTTGCCGGCCTCGAGATCCGCCGCGAGTGCCGCGATCGCCGCGGCGTGCGGCGGCCGATCCGGATCCGGCGAGGGCGCGAAGGTGACCGTGTTGCCCGGGGCGTCGAGGGCCTCGTTGAGGCAAGCCGCCAGCGCGTGCACCGCAGGCGGCTGGCGCGAGCCGACGGCGATCAGGCCGGCGCCGCGATGTGCCAACAGATCGGCGACGATCGGCGCGACGAGGCTCGACGTGGCCGGTTCGCCCGACGCCCACGGCGCGACGGCCTCGACGACGGCCGCTGGCAGGGAGACGTTCGCGGCGGCGAGCCCATGCGCGATCGCCGCGAGGATGCCCGCGATCGCGCGGCTCGGAACCGGTCGTCGCTCGTCAGCGACCGCACCGGTGATCGAGAACGCGCTCTCCAGCGCGTACCACCGTGACGTCGTGCCCGAGTCGATGCGGCGCCGGGAGGTCGCGAAGTCTCGCGCGTGCGTCAACGCGGCCGGGTGGGAGCCGAGGAGATCGGCATCGAGGCAGACGACGACCTCCGCCCGCGCGAGGTCGTACTGTGGCCGCATCGGCGCACCGAACGCCGTGCGGGTTCCCTCGCGCTCGTTGTCGCGCGAGATCGGCTCGAACTCGTGCCACGTCGCTTGCGGAAACGAGGCCCGGAGCCGCTCCTGAAGGCGCGCTCTCGTGGGGGACGAGCTCGCCTCGATGAGCACGGCGAGGCCGGCCCCGCCCCGCTCGCCGAGGGCCGCGAACCGGGCGGCGAGCGAGCGATCGACCTCGCTCCACGCGACACGGCGGCCCTGGGAGCCCGACCCGGCGATCGGGTGACGCGAGCGGTCCGGGTCGTATAGCGACAGGATCGAGGCTTGCGCTAGCGCACTGCTCGCGCCACGACTCGCCGGGTGCTCCGGGTGCCCCTCGACCTTGATCGGTCGGCCGTCGAAGCTCGTGACGAGCAGGCCTTGGGCGTGGCCACCGTACTCGAAGGCCGTCGCGTAGCGTTCGGGGACGCCAGGGACGCGGTCCTCGGGGCGCTCCGCGAACGGCAGGATCTCCTCGCGCGGCCAACGGCATCCGGAGAGTCCGGCGAGCGCGACCGACGCGCCGAGCAGGCGCAGGAACTCGCGACGGGACGCGCCGCCCTCCGGCGCGTCCGCGAGCGCCGGAAACTCGGCTTGCGCCCAGCGCCGGAACTCGGGCGTGTCGGCGAAATCGTCGAGCGAGCGCCAGTATCGCTTCTCGGCGCCGTCGCCGGGGGAAGTCATCGGTGGCATGTCGAGCAGTCCGTCGAAGGCCGGATATCGCGTGCGTCCCTCAGGCGACGGCCGACCTCGACCGGATCGCCGTCCGGAGTCCATTCGAGGTCGGTCACCGCGTCCAGCGGGCGAAGGTGGCGGTCGGGGTCGCGGTGGCACTCCAGACACCAGCCCATGCTCAGCGGCTCGACTTGCGTGATGACGTCCATGCGATCGACCCGGCCGTGGCAGGCCACGCATCCGACGCCGCGTGCGACGTGGGCGCTGTGATCGAAGAAGACGTAGTCCGGCAGGTCGTGAACGCGGACCCACCGCACGGGCTCACCGGTCGCCGCGCTGTCGCGCAGGGCGGCCAGAGCGTCGCTCTCCGTCCGCACTCGGGCGTGGCAGTTCATGCACGTCTGGGTCGGCGGGATCGCGGCGCGCGCCGCGTGCTCGACGGTGTTGTGACAGTAGCGACAGTCGAGGCCGAGCTCGCCGACATGCAGCGCGTGCGAATACGGAATCGGCTGCTCGGGCGCGTAGCCGACGCTGAGCGCGAGCGGGGAGAGCCCCAGCCAGACCACGGCGATGGCGTAGAGCGGCCCGCCGATCGCGACGACCCCGAGTGTCGGCAAGAGCAGATTCGTCCAGCGAGGGAAAAGGAAGCGCTTGTCTGCGTTCATGAACCGAGCACCTGACGTCTCCACGTGAAGCTGCGACCTGCCCCGAGACTGTCGCTCAGAACAACAAAGAGGGCCGCCCCGGCGTGCGGTGTTCGCACTGTGCCGGCGCGGCCCTTGCGCCCCCCCGATTGGTTCTGGGTATCCACTCCCCCACAGGCCGACGGATCAGCGAGGGTCTCGACGCTCATGGCCCATCCGAGCTCTGCGGCGGCGCATCGGGTACTTCCGGTGACTCTGGCGCCTCGGATGCTTCTGGCTCGCCTCCCAACGCACGCAGGAGATCCTCGAGTGTCACGTCCATGCTGTGGTGGAAACGGACCACCAGCATCTGGTTCTGCTCTCGAGTCAGGCAGATCACTTTCAAGTCTTCGAGCTCCGCCTCCGCGGCCAGGACGGCAGCGGCGTCAGCGGATTCGACGATCAACACGTCGGGCTTGCGCTCCAGGAGGCTGACCTTCGCGTCGCGCCACGAACTCGCCCTGCGGACGCGCAGGCCCCCGCCGCGGTCGAGCAGCAAGCGCTCCAGACCGCTGTGGAGGATTCCCTCACCGAGCAGCAGGACGTCCGTTTCCTTCACGGAAGCCGATTATCTCGCCCGCGAATCGCCGACGCGTCGCCCCGAGGAATGCTTCGCGTCACGAAAACGGCGGATGGAGATCACTCCTTGGAGTGAGTACGCCGCAGCCAGTGTTGGGCCGAAACCGAGCCCGATTCCGAGATGACCCCGACCGCCCCGCGCGGCCCCTACAGCTCGTGCCGCACGGCCCACACCGCAGCCTCGGTCCGCGTCCGCAGGTGCAGCTTCTCGAGAGCGCGGCGCACGTGCGTCTTCACCGTGTGCGTCGTCACGTCGAGCTGGCCGGCGATCTCCTTGTTGGAGAGCCCCTTCGCGATCAGGCGGACGACCTCGCGTTCGCGATCGGTCAGCTCCTCGGCGCCTCCCGTGGCGGCGGAAATCGGCGAGAGCGCCGCGAACGCGTCGAGCAGCTTCGCGGCCATGCCCGGCGAGACCATGGCCTCTCCCCCCGCGACGCGGTGAATCGCGTCGAGGAGCTCCTCGGACGACGCGTCCTTCAGGATGTAGCCTCTCGCCCCGCCGCGAACGGCGTCGAAGAGGTCCTTCTCCTTTTCGGACACGGTCAGCATCAGGACCCGCAGCTCCGGATACTTGTTGTGCAGGCGCCGGGTGGCCTCGAGCCCGTCGACCCCCGGCATGTTCACGTCCATCAACACGAGGTCGGGGCGCAGCTCATCGGCCATGCGAATGGCCCCCGCGCCATCGGCGACGGCGCCGACGACCTCGATGTCCGGATCGTCCGCGAGAATCCGCTCGAGCGCCTCTCGGAACAGGTGGTGGTCGTCAGCGATGAGGACTCTGATCATGCGTGCCATCCACGGGTACGGTCACTACGATACGCGTACCTTGCCCCGGCCGCGTGGCCACCGTCAAGGCCCCACCGAGACTTGCGGCTCGCTCGCGCATGGATGAGAGACCGTGCGCCCGGTGCTCTCGCTCGCGATGCTCGCGCTCCTCGGCCGTCGCGAACCCCTTGCCGTCGTCGGCCACGGTGAGCTCGAGTTCCGCGTCCGAAGCGACCAGTGCGAGCTCGACACACCGAGCACCGGCGTGCTTGCGCACGTTCGTCAGCGCCTCCTGTGCGATGCGCAGGAGCTGCAAGGCGACGCCGGAGTCGGTGGACACCGGATTGGGATGGGACTGGAAGACGGCTTCGATCCCGCTCTGGCGCGAGAAATCCACGACGTACTCGGACAACCTCTGCGACAGGCTCTCCGGCTCGTCGACCGCGAGGCGCAGCCCGTCGATCGACTCGCGCGCGTCGACATAGGACGCGCGAATCGCCCGCCGCATCTCGCCCAGCTCGGCGAGGACCTCCTCGGGAGGGGCGCTTCGCGCGACGAGCTTCTCGACGCGCTCCCCCTGAAGACCCAAGTAGCTCAGCGACTGCGCGAGGCCATCGTGGATCTCGCGCGACAGGCGAAAGCGCTCCTCGAGCACGGCCATCTCGCCGAGCTTCGCGGTGAGTTGCGCGTTGCGAATCGCCAGCGCGATCTGTCTCGCGACGGCCGAGAGAAGGTCGGTGTGACGAGCCACGAGCGCGCGCGGGCGCTCGGCGCCGAGAAAGAGCACACCGACGACACGCCCTTCGGCGATCAGCGGCGCCGCGGCTCCGGATGCGAGGCCGTGTCCGGCAGCCGCCGCATCGCGACCGCCGTTCGCCGCCGCCACCTCGGGAACGATGACGGGCACGCCCTGCTCGCGAGCGCGAGCGGCGAGCTGGCTCGCGAAGACGCGTCTCGCCTCTTCATCCAGGCCGCGCTGCGCGGCCCAGCTCCAGCCATCGTCTTCCGAGTCGTCGCGCAACAAGAGGCCGCCGATCGGAACCTGCCAACCCGCGACGGCGATATCGAGCACCTGGGCCGCGAGGGACTCGAGCGGGCTGTCGCGTCGCCCGTCGCCCGTAGCGTCGACGCTCGAGATCGTGCCCATCTTCTCGCGCAGCTGGAGCCCCGCCAACGAGCCCGCGACCGCGCCGGTCAGGATGTCGAGCAGTCGCACCTGATCCTCCGGCGGCCCGTCGAGCGACGTGAAGTAGGCGGACACCACGCCGACCCGGTCCTGCTCGTTGACCATCGGCACGCAGATCAGCGACTGCAGCCCCTCCTGCAGTGCGACGTCCCCGAGCCCGACTGCCAGCGGGCAATCGCTCGTCATCTCCGTCTTGAGCGTGTGGCACGTGCGGCATCGGCCCGCGTCGATGCCGAAATCGACGCGGCGGCGCAGAGCGCTGAGATAGTCGTCGCTCAGCCCCCATGCCATGTCGAGGTTGAGGACGTCTCTCTCGTCATCGAACGTCACGACCGTCGAACCCTTGGCGCCCGTCAGCTTGACGGAGCCCTCGGCGGCCACCTCGAGCACGGTCTGCTCGTCCTCGGCGCGCTGCACGAACTGTCCCATGTCGTGCAGTGCCAGGAGATCCCCGTGATTGCGCTCGAGCTCGTCGAACGCTTCGCGCAGTCGACCCTCGGCCTCCGCCCGCCGGCCGACCGCGTTGGCGATCCACGTCGCCCAGATCCACCCCACCACCGATCCGGTCACGCCGTACACGGCGAGCGCGATCCACCCCTGCCAGCGCGCGGGCTCGCCGACCAGGAGCGCGATCAACGCCTCGTGCAGCATCGCGAGCAGCAGCACGCCGATTGGCAAGGCCCACCGCAGAACGAGAAGCTTACGATCCAACGGCACCGCGGCCACGCGACGCCACAAGCTTCCCACGGACGGCGGGGGCCGATCCGCCTCGAGCCCGGCCCTATCGTCTTCAGGCTTCGAGGCCAGCCTCTGCGAGGCTGCCTCGGGGAATCCTCTCACGCCTGACATCGTGTTGGGCGAAGACCCCTCCACACGGGATCGAAAGCTGACGGAAAGATACACGCCAGCAGAGAAACGGTCGTTGTTCGTGCCGGACTCCCCGGCACCGAGTGTACAGCGCGCGTTCGATCACGGCTACGGTCCCGACTCCGCGAGAAATGCCGGCACGCGCGAAAAGTACCTCTTCCGCGCCCGGACGCAAAGGGAAACCGCTACTGACGATTGCGGCGTGCTTCCCTCGGTGCCCCGAAGAACGTGGCATCGTCGCCGGAGATGGAGAGGATGTCAGCCAAACGGCTGGAGGATGACGAAGGCGATGATGAGACCGGCAGCACGGGCCGACATGACACGGAGGCCGTCGCAGTGGCTCCTGATCCTGGTCGTGTGGGCTGGCAGCCCCTCCCTCTTGAACGCGGCACCCGAACCGCAGCGGGAACGACGCGAGGCTCGGAGCGAGGTAGCGCCGTTTCTCGGCCGGTTCCCTTCTCGGCTGCCCGGCAAGATGCCGACGCTCCTCTCGGCGACCGGCGCGTTTCGCGACATCGCGACGCTGACACCCGCAGCAGGGGTTCTCGAGTACCGGGTCAACGTGCCGCTGTGGTCCGACGACGCGACAACGACACCGGAGTAGGAGCCATGAGCGCGACCCAGAGCACGTTCCGATCGTTCGCTGCGCTGGCGGCAGTCCTTCTCATCTCGCCGGCTCAGGGCCAAAACCTGCCCCTGCCGCCGATCGAAGCGAGAACGCCGACGACGCGAGCCCTGTCCGCGGACGAAGCGCGCGCCGCCCTCGAGCGCGATTGGCTCTTTCAGGCGATGGGCGAGCCGCTCGCGGACCGTGCGGCGAAGGAGATCGGCTGGGCGCGCGACCTCGCCGCGCGGCTGCGCGAGTCGCCGGAGCCAACGAACGTGCAGGCCGAGTCGGCGCGACTCGACGAACTCGAGAAGCGGCTCGATTCCCTGCGGCGCCAGCCGGCGACTTCGCCGCAGTCCACGAATCCGCATCCCGCGTGGATCTGGTTCCCCGAGGGCCAGCCCGCCACGGATGCCCCGACCGAGTCGCGCTACTTCCGCCGCGCGATCGAGCTGACGTCGGACGTGCGGCGCGCCGAACTGCGCATCACGGCCGACGACGCGTGCGAGGTCTTCGTCAACGGTCACCGGGTCGGGGCGCCGGCGGGATGGAATCGCGCGCGTGCGTTCGACATCGCCGCGCACCTCGTTCGCGGTGCGAACGTCCTGGCCGTGCGCGCGGAGAACCGGCCGGCGCCGGTCGACGCGAACCCCGCAGGGCTCATCGCGCGGTGCAGCGTAACGCTCGCGAATGACGCCACCGTGTCGATCGTCTCCGATGCATCGTGGCGAGCCCAACGCCTCGCGCAACCGAGGTGGGAAACGCTCGACTTCGACGACGCGTCGTGGCCGGCTGCGACGGTCGCGGCCCCCTGGGGTGGCGGACCGTGGGGACGGCGTGTCGCAGGCCTCGAGCGCTCCCCCGTAAGCGACGATCCCGTGGCGTTCTACGCGCGCGAATCGGCGGCGATGCGCGACTGCTATGTCGCGATCCGCCGCGTCAAGCGACGTATTCTTCTCGCGAACCCCGTGCTCGACTTCGCGCAGCTCCTGTTCATCGATCAGCCGCGACCGCGCGGCCCCGAGTCGATTCACGAGGCGATCCACCGCATGGGCATCATGGCCACGCCCGGCGGCCGTCTGCTCGTGCTCGACGGGCTCGACCCCGCTGGCGCCGTCCGCCAACTCGCGCCGCAGGAGGCGCAGGGGCCGGGCAGCTTCTGGAAGGCGGATCTGTCGTTCGACGCGACGCGCGTTCTGTTCTGCTTCAAGCCGCATCGCGAGTCGAGCTTCCACCTCTACGAGATGCGGCTCGACGGCGGCGATGTACGACAGCTCACGAACAGCGAGTACGACGACATCGACCCGATCTACCTGCCCGATGGCCACCTCCTGTTCACGACGACGCGCGGCAACAGCTACGTACGCTGCGGCCCGTTCATCTACTCGTACGTGCTGGCACGCTGCAACGCGGACGGCAGCGACGTCTACCTGATCAGCTACAACAACGAGCCCGACTTCGTGCCGACGCTCATGGAGGACGGCCGCGTCATCTACTCGCGCTGGGAGTACACCGACAAGGCGCTCTGGCGCGTGCAGAGCCTGTGGAGCGTCAACCCCGACGGGACCGACGTGCGGGTCGTCTGGGGCAATCAGAGCGTCTGGCCGGATCACGTCTCCCAGCCGCGCCAGATCCCCGGCAGCCCGCGCGTGATGTTCTGCGGCGTCGGGCATCACGATTGGTGGAGCGGGTCGATCGGCATCATCGATCCGCGCAAGGGATCGAACTTCCCGCACGGCCTGACCAAGGTGACGCGCGATCAGCCGTGGCCGGAGTGCGGCAACGGTCCGGTCGATCCGGGCGAATCCGACGCGTACCACGCCGCCGGCAAGTTCACCGGCTACAGCACGCCCTATCCGCTATCCGAGCGCGACTTCCTCGTCTCCGCGCGCGGCGTGGGTGAACGGTTTCGCCTCTACCTGATGGATGTTGACGGCAACCGCGAGCTCGTCTACGAGGGCGAGCACGATGTGCTGCACGCGATTCCCATCCGACCGCGCAAGCGTCCGCCGGCACGTCCGGATCGGGTCGCTTGGCCTGGCGTGGGCGCGGAGCGTGGACCGCAGGAGCCCGGCATCCTGTTCTCCGCCGACGTCTACGAGGGCGTTCCCGAGATTCCGCGAGGGAAGGCGCGCTACCTCAGAGTCTTCCAGCAGGACTACAAGACATACTCGACATGGCACAAGACGTATCGACACTCGGGGCCGGCGGTGTCGATCATCCAAGAAGAAGCCGTCAAGAGGATCCTCGGCGTCACCCCGATCGAGGCGGATGGCTCCGTGAACTTCAAGGTCCCGTCGGGTCAGACGCTGTTCTTCCAGCTCCTCGATGAGAACTACCGCTGCCTGCAGACCATGCGCAGCTTCACCGGCGTCATGCCGGGAGAGGTTCGCGGCTGCGTGGGCTGTCACGAGAGTCGAGACGTCGCGGCGAGCTACGGAACGGATTTGCCGCTGGCGCTGAGAAAGCCGCCGCGCGATCTCACCCCACCACCGTGGGGCGATGAGAGTATCGGGTACGAGCGCTTCGTTCAGCCCGTGCTCGACGAGTACTGCGGCGAGTGCCACCAGGGAGACGGCGAGGCGCGCAAGGAGCTCGACCTGACGCTACGACCAGGCCACGGCCCGTTCAAGGAGCCGTACCTGACGCTCGTCGGCGACGCGGGCTGGGGCAACCCGGTTCCCCGCGGCCCCGGGTACGGCATCGCCGCCGCGATTCCGGTGGAGCGCATGGGTATGAACGAGCCGCGGTCGCTCGCGACGATTCCGCCGATGCGGTACCTGTCGTACCGCAGTCGGTTGATCGACATCGCTTCCAGCGGCGAACACTACGACGTCCGCCTCGACCCGGTGAGCCTGCGACGCCTGATCGCGTGGGTCGACGCGTCGTGCCCCTATCGCGGCGAGGAGGAGATCCGCGCGCTCGCCGATCCGGACTTCCCCGGCATCGAGACGCTGCCGATCCGGCCTCGCGTCAAGACGGCACCGGTCGTCGCGCGTCCATGATGCGTCAACGTGTCGAGTCGAGCCTGCGCGGTGTCGGACTCTCGACGCGCCCTGCCGACCGCTGCCCCCCCCCCCGCCCAGCGACATCGCCGAGTTACTGACGTGCTTTCTCGGCGAGAGCCGTCAGCCGACGAACGACGTCCGGATGTCGAGAGGCGACGATGGGCTGTCGACAGCGTGCGTCGTGACCTCGATCATGGTGCGCGACGAGCGTGCTGGGGTGAGATCGTCCCATCGGAGATTCGGTCCTGTGTTCTGATGCTGGCTGAGCGAATGAAACGACTACGACCCAACACGATCGCGCTGGGACTGGCAGCGTGTCTGCTGACTTCCGCATCGTTCGGGGGGCCGGACGCGCGCCGCGCCGAGCGGGAAACCTATTGGTGGCTCGACGAGATCCGCAGCGCCGCGTGGCAGCTCGCCGAAGCCGAGCACGGCAAGGTCGCGCAGTGGCCCCGCATGACGGCGGCCGCAGGCTCCGGCACACTCACGCTGCCGCCAGCTCGCACGCCGATCGAGGTCGACGGTCGGCTGGACGACGAGGCGTGGAAGCGGGCGACCACGTTTCCGGTAGGCCCTCTGTTCGCGGGATGGCGGCGGGGCCCCATCACCGTGCAGATCAGCGTCTGTCGTAGCGACGATGCGGTATTCATCGCGATCGAGTCGCCGTTCGACCTCTCCGGCCTCGGTACTCCGACCGCGTCGGGCGAGCTCTTCCGCTGCGCGCGTCCGTTTCGCATCGCGGTCGACGGCAAGACGGACGGCGGCGCGACGGATCGGCGCGACGGGCGCTTCACCGCCGAGTGGAAGATCGCCGCGCCCGATGTCGCTCGAGGCCTCGCGCTGAGCTTCCCTGCCGAGCTGGCCTATCGACAAGTGGACGGCAGCCTGCCGGCGGCATTCGACACGCTCGGCATCGTCCGACACGGCAAGCCCGTGTGGCTCGACGCGATCTCCGTACGCCTCGTCGCGTCGCCCGTGGCGACGAGAGTCGCGTGGACCGTCGATCGCGACGGGGGGATGCTGTTGCACGGCGAGCTCATGCGCGACGGCGCGAAGATCGGTACGAGTGCGATCTCCGCTCCCGCGGCCGGACGCAGCGTCCGGCCGTTCCACTGGGCGCTCGCCGGCGAGGGGATCGCGGCTCGACTCGACGGCTTCTGCTATGACGAACCGGTCGTCGGCATGCTCGACGCGGCTCGCTCGTTCCTGCGTCGCGGTGTGATCGAAAGCGGCCTCCTCGCGCAGATCTCGACCCTCGAGTCTCGAGCGCGGCAGTCGTCGCCGCGCGACCGAGGCCGGTGGCGCGCTCTCTACCGCGACGCGCGCGTGCTGAGTTGCCGCGCGCACCTGTCTCTCGTCGATGCGCCGCTTCTCTTCGTCAAGCGACACCCGTACATGGCCGGGCACATCTACGACGACTACTACGCGTGGCGCCCCGGCGGCGGCATCTACGTGCTCGAGAACGCCAACGAGGCCGTCGCGCCGCCGCGTGTGCGGGCCGTCATCGACGCCGACTCCGGCGAGACGCTCGGCGGCGGCGTCTACCGCGACGCGGAGCTCTCCTGGGACGCGGAGCGCGTGCTGTTCGCATGCAAGAGGAGCAGCGGTTCCGGCACGAGCATCTTCGAGATCGGCATCGACGGCAGCGGCCTGCGTCAGCTGACGAAGGGCGACAAGTGGCACGACATCACGCCGTGCTACTTGGCGGACGACCGCATCGCATTCACGTCGACACGACCGCGGGCTCTCGTCCCGTGCTTCAACTCCGGCGTCGACACGCTGCACACGATGAACGGCGACGGGAGCGGCATCCGCCCGATCTCGTCGAACAACGTCAACGAGTTCGACCCCACCGTGCTCGCGGACGGACGCATCCTGTTCGGACGCTGGGAGTACGTCGACAAGACCGCGCTCTACATGCAGAGTCTGTGGACAGTGCTGCCGGACGGTACGATGGAGACTGCGCTGTTCGGCAACAACCTCGCGAAGCCGACCGCGCTGCTGGACGCACGCGCGGTGCCGGACTCGCGTCTCGTCGTCGCATCGCTGACGCCGCACAATGGCCAGGCGGTCGGCGCCATCGCGACGATCGACCCGGCGCGCGGCAAGAACGACCTCGCGGCGATCTCGTCGTTCACTCCCGAGTACCCGATCGAGATGGACCAGGGGCTGCGCACGGGCCCGTGCGACCCGTGGCCGCTCTCGGCGGACGACCTGCTCATCAGCAACAACGCGATCGGTGCACACGGTGTCATCGAGCTGATCGATCGAGCCGGCCACCGCGAGCTCGTCCACTGCGACCCCGAGTACTCGTGCTACGCGCCGATGCTCGTCAAGCCGCGTGCGGCACCGCGCGTCGTGTCGCCGGTCGACGCATCCGATGCGCGCGGCCGGTTTCTGGTGCTCGATGTGCACGAGGGGCTCGAAGGCGTTCGGCGCGGCACCATCCGGCGGCTGCGCGTCGTCGAGGAGACGGCGCGGACCAGCGGCCTCCCCCGTGGCGGACGCTGGTGGAATCAGGCCTTCCTGGTCAGCTGGCAAGGGGCGTACAGCATCAAGAACATCCTCGGTACCGTGCCCGTCCACTCGGACGGCTCGGCCTACTTCGAGGTGCCCGCCGGCAAGGCGCTCTACCTCGAGGCGCTCGACGAGAACGGACGCGAGGTCCAGCGCATGCGCACGTTCGTGCAGGCGATTCCGGGCGTCACGCGCGCGTGCGTCGGCTGCCACGAGAACAAGTCCGCCGCGCCGACGACCGCGTCCAGGCAGCCGCTCGCGCTGCGATATCCTCCGTCGCGTCCCGAGCCGGAGTCCTGGGGCAGCGGACTGGTCGACTACGCGACGCTCATCCAGCCGATCCTCGATCGCCACTGCGTGCGGTGCCACGGCGGAGACGAGGACATCGCGGCCGGCGTCGACCTGTCGGGTGGCTGGACCTGGGCGTTCAACATCAGCTACGAGACGCTGCTGAAGCGCAACCTCGTCGGCTTTCTGCGCTGTCACAACAGCGACGTGACGTCGTCCGTCGTCCTGCCGCCGCGATCGATCGGGTCGGGAGCGGCACCGCTCGCCGAGCTGCTGCTCGACGGTCACGACGGCCACGTCGATCTCGAGGACCGGGAGCGCGACGCGATCCTCGCGTGGATGGACGGCAACAGCAACTACTATGGCTCGTGGGACTTCTCGGCGACGGCGACGTGCGACGCGATCCTCGCAGCGGGATCGGAGCTCGCTGGAGCAATGCGGTCTGCCGGTTGCGTCCCGTGCCACCAGAGCGGGCACATCGGCAACGATTGGATCAATCTCCGCACGCCGGAGCGCAGTCGCATCCTCCGAGCCCCCCTCGCGACTTCCGATGGTGGCCCCGGGCTGGCGTGGTGTCGCGACCGCAAGGCGCCAGCGGGCCTGCGACTGGTCACGCAGCGACAGCTTCCGCCGGACGTGTTCCATCCGCTCGCGCTGCCGCAGCGCAACGCGAGCGGCGCGCCTCACGTGAGCTGGCAGTCGACCGACGACGAGCACTACCGCGCAATGCTCGCGATCGTCCGGAGAGCGCGCGCAACCGCGCTGGCGTCGCCCCGCGTCGACATGCCGGGCGCGAAGATCGTCGGCGGCATGTGTCGCCAGCAGCATTCCCCTGCTCTGCCGATCGCGCCGCCGGCGCTTCGAGCTGCCCGTCTCGACGGCGGTGGCGTCGAGCTCAGCTGGACGCTGTTGGCGGAGTCGGTCGGCCTCGAGTTCGAATTGCACCGAGGTGCCGCCGCGGGCTTCGAGCCGTCGGAGGCGACGCTCCTCACGAGGACGACCGGGTCGCGCTTCGCGGACGTCGTGGCGCCTTTCGGTCGTCACCGCTACACGCTGTTCGCGTCGACAGGAGAGAGACGCGGCGCGGCGGCCCACGAGATCGTCGACGTGCCGCGAACGCCGCCGCCCGCCGCGCCCGCCCGCCTCGTCGCGACGCCCGGTCCGGGAGAGATCGCGCTGACGTGGGAGCCCGGGTCGCGTTCGTCGCTGCGGTACGAGGTCTATCGGCGCCTCCCGGGATCGAGCGACCTCGTGAAGGCGAGCGACGAGCCGCTCGCGTCGCCGTCGTTCATCGATTCTCCCTGCGACCCGGGCGCGGAGTACACCTATGTCGTCCGCGCGCTCGATCGTCGGGACCAGCAGAGCGCGCCCAGTCAGACCGCCAGCGCGGTCGCTCTCGCCGAGATCCGCGCGCCCGTGTTCGCCGCCGATTTCACGACGCACTTCGGCGGCGCTGGGCTCGACGGAAGGGCCGTGAACAGTCGCAAGCACGGCGCCGCGCGCCTCGCCGATGGAGCGCTCGATCTGCGCGCGGGCGGACACGTGACGTTCGCGCACCGCAGCGAGTTCGATCTGCGCCGCGCGTTCAGCGTCGAGCTCGAGGTGTGCTTCGACGAGCCCGGCGAGATGCCCGTCGTCGTCAGCTGCGGCCGCTGGAATGGCGAAGGGTGGTTTCTGCAGTACTACGGCGGTCGTTGGCGCTGGCACGTCGGCGGCGTCGACTGCGACGGCGGCCGTCCACCCATCGGCAAGTGGACGCGCATCATCGCGACGTTCGACGGCCGGCGGGCCCGCGTGATCCAGGACGGCGTCGAGGTCGCATCCGTGCGCTGCCCGGCCGATCGGACCCCGTGGAGCGGGCCTCTCGTCATCGGTCAATACACGGCCGGCGGCGGCGCGGCCTATCAGGTTCACGGCCGCATTCGCGGGCTGCGGCTATTCCACCGCGCGATCGGAGCTGAGGAGGCCCGCGAACGGGCGAGGTGAGCGAGCCGCTCGTTTTTCTCGTCACGAATCCGACCGCAACGCGTTTCGCCCCCTGATCACCACGGAACCACCGAACAGGGAGCGAAACCATGCACCGTCTACTGAACTCGCTGACACTCGTCCTGACGCTCGGAACGGTCTTCACCCGCGGGACCGCCGCCGAGGACGATCCGACGATCGCCATCGTGACGTGCGGAGACCGCGCGTCGGTCCTCGCCGTGTGGCTCGAAGAAGATTCCGGCGGGCTCGGCGTCTACGTCGAGGAGGTCAGCTCCGGACTCCGCGGTGACGCGTACGCGCAGATGGAGGTCGCGTTGGACGCGGGCTACGACGTGCTGGTCGTCGACGTGGATCGTATCGACGCGACCGAGGTGTGGGACGACCCACCGATCGCTCACTGCAGCGCGTTCGTCTCGTCCACGCGGCCGCACAACGACGGGCTCATCATCTGCTACAGCGCGTTCAGTTCGGCCACGCTGCCGCACAACGACGGGCTCCTCCTTGCCGCCGTCCTCAACACAGTCGAAGCGGCGATGGCCTCGCCGGACGGGCGGGCTTTCCACCACCACCACATGCACCTGTCCTTCGAGGAGTAGTGGGGACTCCGTCGGGCTCGAGTCGTGCCGGTCGAAGCGTCGTCCTCTCACGGAGGAAGAAGACGAAGAAGGCCCGAATGCCGACGTCGTTCCGAAACAGCTGAACGCACGTTCAGATCGACACGACCAGGACGACTCCGACGCCGACTCCGCACACCTGCCGACGCGAGCGTCGAAGGACCGCGCCTGCACCCCTGACACCGGACCCT
>CAYMRB010000012.1:0-48619 GCA_964392615.1 uncultured Planctomycetia bacterium
GACTCCGACTCCGACTCCGACTCCGACTCCGACACCGACTCCGACTCCGACTCCGCCCCCGATTCCGCCAGCACCTTGGCCAGCCCCCAGTCCATCACTTGCACCTCGGAGAACGCTCCGACCATGATGTTCGAGGGCTTCAGGTCGCGGTGTAGCACGCCGCGCGCGTGGGCATAGGCGACGGTTTGACAGACTTGCTCGAAGATGCGCAGGAAGCGCGCGCGGTCGTCGACCGCATCGGCGCGCTCGGCGAGCAGGGCTCCTAGCGTGCGCCCTTCGACCAGCTTCATCGTGAAGTACGGCCGCTCGCCGCCCAGGAGACCGAGCTCGTGGATCGGCACGACGCCGGGGTGCTCGAGCTGTCCGGCGATCTGCGCCTCCTCGATCAGGCGGCTCGCGATCTCCGGATCGTCGCGGTACCGATCCCGCAACGACTTGAGCGCGAGCTCGCGACCGATGTCGACGTCGCGGATCCGGTAGACGGTGCCGATCCCGCCCCGTGCGATTTCTCCGAGGATCCGATAGCGTCCCGCGCGCCCCGAGAACTCGGCGCCGACCTCGAGCGACGTGACGGCGGATGGCGCCGGCTCCGCGGCGGCCTCGTCGCGCAGGTCGCGCAGAACGTTCGCCGGCAGACGCCCCGTGTCGATCCCCAATGCCCGAAGGTGTTGCGACGATCCCCCCGTAGAGAGCTTCTTCGTCGGGCCGAATGCGAGCCGCAAGGCCTCATCCAGGTGGTCTGCACCAGCCGGGTCGTCCGCGCCGGTAACGCCGGACTCTCCGTCGTCCGGCACATGGGAATCGGTCATGCACGCCTCCTTCTCTGCCAGGTTCCGCCGTCGACGAGTTTTCGCGGCGAGAATCTCGCCGATTCTCACCGCGAGCGGACGTCGAAGCGCGACGCTTCGCTGGCCGTGTCCAGCCGGAGCTTACCAGTCCGTTGAAAAAGGGCTGTTGCGCAAGCGAAGCGCTCACGCCAGTGACGCGAGGAGCTCGTCGCAGCGCTTGCGGACCTCGGCCGCCGAACCCGGGTGGTGAAACGCCACGACCTCGAGCAGCGCCTTCTTGAACTCGTCGCGAGCGCGAGCGTACTCCTTGTGGAGCGTCGCGGCGTCGAGACCCCAGCGTTCGGCGATCGTGCGAATGGGCAATTGGTCGTAGAACCTCAGACGCAGGAGCTCGACTCGCCGCTTCGCCGCCTCGTCGCAGCTGCGGGCCCACTCCGCTTGCAGCGTGGCCGCCTCGCGCAGGATCGATTGAAACCACGCACGATCGAACACTCTGGACAGCGTCGCCTCATCGCTCTCGACGCGATCGAGGTCGAACGAGCTCGAGAGCTGCCGCTCACGCCGCTTGGCGCGCCGGGACTCGACCCGTAGCGCGACGTTGCGAACGACTCCGTACAAGAAGGCTCGGAAACCACCGGCTCGCTCGCGCTCGACCTTGTCGAGCACGCCGCCGCGGCGGAAGCACTCGACGAACACCTCCTGGACCGCGTCGTCGAGCTCGCCGAGATAGGCGGACTCGCGCCATCGCGCGCCGAGGTAGGCGCGGACGACCGGCGCGTATCGACACGCGAAGTCGGCCCGATCCTCCTCGCCGCCGTCAGCCGCGCTCTGAATCACCGTCCAGCAGGTCGAGTCGTCGCGGGACATGGGCGGCATCGTACATCTCGACGGGGATTCTGGACAAATGTCCGGCGAAAAACGCTCGAGCGGTGAACCAGGGAGCGACGGACGACAAATCGGGCCTCTCAAGCAAGGAGCCACCGCCATGAATCATCTCGCGCACCGCACTCGACGAAACCTCGGCTACGGACCGCTTCTTTTCCTATTCCTCCTCGCGCTGCTTCTACTCCCGTCGTGGCGGCCAGCAGTCGCGGCCGATCTGGACGTGACCGAGCCGATGGGAGGCGAGGTCTACGTATCGCGAGGCAACATGGCGATCGAGTGGGACCTGACGCTCGAAGCGGACGAGTACGTGACCTACGCGTCGATCTACTACGTCTGGGGCGGCGAGTCGGAGCGCCACCTCATAGCCCATGTGCACGAGGACCTTCTCAACGGCTCCTACACGTGGACCAACGTGCCGGTGGTGACGGAGATGTCGTATCTGCGCATCGAGGTCGACGCGATCGCCCTCGACATCGGACGCATCGCCCGCGACCGCAGCGTTCACGTCAAGGTCATCCCGAATACCGCGACGCCGTCCATCTATCTCACCAGCCCCCAGCCGTCGTGCGACGCGTGGCGAGAGGACTGCGCGACACCGCTCGTGCTCGAGTCAGGGGAATTCCACTTCATGCACATTCGGTGGGCCGTGACGGGCTGTCGGCCGCCGTACGAGAGCGTGCCCATGACGATCGAGTTCGCCGCGAACGGGATCACCTGGGAAGAAGTCGCGGTCATTCCGAGCCCCTGCTCGTGGCCGTTCTATCGCTGGCAGATACCGAACATCGAGACGGACCGCGCCAGGATCAGACTGCGCTGGGGTGAGCTCGACTGGTCTTCGAATATCCACGCGTTCGCGATCAGCGAAGCTCCGCCGCCGCCAAACCACACGCCGACCGCCGACGCCGGACCGGACACGAACGTGCCGGAAGGCGAGAGGGTGAACCTCGACGGCACCGGCAGCAGCGATCCGGACGCGGGCGATTTCCTGACCTACCGCTGGACCCAGTCGGACGGCAGCTCGTTCTCTGTCGACCTTCACGGCGCGAACACGTCGAGTCCTTGGTTCATCGCTCCCGACGCGACCGATTTCGACATCCGCCTCGAGTTCTCGCTGACCGTGACTGACCGCCACGGCGCTCGCGACAGCGACGACGTGAGAATCACGGTGACTCCGGGTAGCCCCAGCGTCACGAGCTTCTCGCCGAGCGAGGGCTGGGAGAAGACCCTGATCCGCATCCGCGGCCGCAACCTGAGCGGCTGCGAGGTCTACCTCCACGGTGTGCTGATCGGGACCGTGCCGAACTCCGGACACGACACCGACGTGACCATCGCGCTGCCCGGCGGATTGCCGCTCGGGCCGTCCCGTCTCCGCGTGACCAACGACGCCGGCAGCCACACGACATCCGGTCGGTTCACTGTCGAGAGGACGCCCTACTCGTGGGACTGGGGCTTCGGGTTCCACAACCCGACCGTCGACGACATGAGCTGGGCCGACTACGACCGCGCGTTCGGCCGCGAGGTGTGGTTCTGGGGCCCGTTCGGATTCCCGGTCATGTGCGAGCGCGATCGTCAGTGTCACGACCCGATCGCGCAGAGGATGTACGAAAGCGTCTACCGCGACCTCGGCCAAAACGGTCTGTGCTGGGGGATGTGCAGCCAGAGCGTGACGTTCTACTACGGCGACACGCCGCCGCTCTTCATGAGCCCGCTGAGAGACTGGCCGTTCAACCTGAGCCCCGAAACGGAGCTCGCCCGGCGAGTGAAGCGGGATCACATGCGGCAGATCTCCTCGCAGGTGATCAACTATCTGCTCGGCCACTACGACGATCGCCCGGTGGACGTGCTCGCCCAGATCCAGGCCGCGACCGAGCTCGATCCCCCACGGCCCGGAATCATCGGCCTCGTCAATCTGATCGGTGGCGGATTCACGAGCCTCGCCGGGCACGCGCTCGTCCCCGACCGCGTCGTGCAGATCTCTGCCAACGAGTGGAGGATCTACGTGTACGACCCGAACCGGGAGGAGTTCTCGCTGTGCCGCGACGTCACGGATCCGGCGGAGTACGAGAGGATCACCGACCTGGAGGAGTATCCGTTTATTCGCGTATGGCGTGGTGGCGGCGTCGAGTCGTGGTCCTTCGAGATGGCCGGTGGCGGCCTGTGGCAGGGCAACACGGCCACATCGATCGACATCTCCGTGGGCGGCTCGACGCTGATCGAGATCCCGTACTTCGGCTTTTCGCACTATCCGGAGGACGTCGTCCGCGGATCGCACAATATGCCGTTGAGCCCGGAAGGCCTGTTCACGATCATCTTCGGCGCCGCTGACGTCGGCATCGAGGACACTCGACGACGGCGCGTTGGCCACGACTCGCGCGGTCGCTACTACATGCAGATTCCGGAAGCTCTCCCGGTGGCGAATATGGACGGCGAGCCGACCGGCAACGACGCCTACGTCCTGCCGCTGGGATCGTACCGCAATACGATCTACGGGCGGGAGACCGGAGCCTACGAGTGGATGGCGCTGCACGACAACGCGTCGGCCGGCGTGTCGGACGTCGAGATACGCCGCGGAGCGGAAGATCGGGTCGAAACGGCCGATGACAACCGCGAGCTGACCTTCCAAACCCAGGACACGCAGAAGTCCTACTCGGCCCAGCTGACGCGCAAGTTCTTCAACCGACGCAATCCCTACTGGCGATACTACGAGATCATCGGCACCTCGATCGCTCCGGGGGACGCGGGACGATTCCGCACGGAGGACGGCGGCAACTCGCTGGTCTACGAGAACCACGGCCGGCACGCCGTTCAGTTCAGCGCGCGCTTCAGCTTGACCGCTCTCGGCCCCCAGCCGGAGCCGCCGGACAACGTCGAGCCGCGGTCGCTCGAGGACGTCACTCTCGAGCAGCAGGGAATCCGCCTGCCGGCCGATCACGTTGCCATCCTGACGCCGACGAGCTGGACCGAGCTCGGCGACGCGAGGGTACGTGTCACGATCGTGCCCGTCGGTGGCACCCAGAACCAGTTCATTCGCGGCGATGCCAACGTGGACCGCAACGTCGATATCTCCGACGCGGTCGCCACGCTCGGGCACCTGTTCCTCGGACAGCCACCGCAGCTCCCCTGCGAGAAGGCCGCCGACACCGACGACAACGGAGCGGTCGACATCACCGACGCGATCTACCTCCTCGGCTTCCAGTTCCTCGGCGGGCCGCAGCCGCCGGCGCCCTTCCCGGGCTGCGGCTTCGACGGCACGCCCGACGCCCTGGAGTGCGCACAGTTCCCGCCGTGCAACAACGACGCGCAGTAAACGCCGCACGGGCTGATCCGCGGAGCAGTATCGGACGACGCGCCCCTTCCGGCCCCGACGAGCGGGCCGGAAGGGGCGTTGTCATGAAGCGAGAAAGAGCCTTGACGCTCTGCCGCCCGCCCCATACTTTGCATCACAGAGTACACGCCTACCATCAGCGTCCGGCTCTCCGCCGGCGCCCACCCACCGCAATCGAGTCGCACAAGCGCAGGAGGCACGATGCGCCGCTTGCTCAAAACTATCGATACGGCACTCCGCGGCGGCTTCACGACGCGCGCTGACCTGCGCCGCGGTCGCGTCGGAGTCAATGTCGGCACGCTGGTCGCCGCCGGCCTCGTGCTCGGGCTGATCTATGGTCTCTTCATGGGCCTCTACGGCGCGACGCGCCCGGACAACCCGACCATCGCTCAGCTCCTGTCGACGACGATCAAGGTGCCGCTGCTCTTCCTGTTGACGCTCGCGGTGACGTTTCCGTCGCTGTACGTGTTTTCCGCGCTCGCCGGTTCTCGCCTGCGCTTCATCGAGACGCTGCGCCTGCTCTTGATCGGCATGCTCGTCGGCGTCGCGCTGTTGGCGAGCTTCGGGCCGGTAACCGGCTTCTTCACGCTGAGCACCGACAGCTACGCGTTCATGATCGTGCTCAACGTCGCTTTCTTCGCTGCCGGTGGCGTCGTGGCGCTGGTCTTCACGTATCGCGCGATCAGCACGGTGGTCGAGCCGGATCCCGGCGACGAAAACCTGGCCCGGGAGAACGTCGAGCCCCAGCCGGCCGAGGGCGACGACGATGCCGGCGCGGCCGACTCGGACACGGCCGACTCGAACGCGACCGCTGCCAGGGCCCCGAGCGAGCCGCCTCGCCCGGCGCCGCATCCCAGATGGTCACCGCAGGCGAGGGCCGCGGGGAGCTCCGCCCTTCGCGCTCGGCTCATCTTCTTCGCGTGGGCGATCATCTACGGCGGCGTCGGCGCGCAGATGGGCTGGATCCTGCGCCCGTTCATCGGATCGCCCGATCTGAAGTTCGAGTTCTTCCGCACGCGACAGTCGGACTTCTTCGAAGGCCTTCTGAACGCGCTCCAAGACCTGTTCTAACGCGAATCCCCGAGCCCCCACCCCGAGGCCATCCGCCGTGCCGAGTCCCGTCTCGAGCTCCGCAGGCGTCGCTCGACGCCTCGACGCGCTCCTGCGCTCCGAGGCACGGCACGCCATCGGCGCACCACGGATTCCGTGGGCGGAGCTCCTGATCACGGCGATTTGCGCCTCGGCAGTCTACGGCTGCGTCATGGGAGCGTGGAACCTGCGAGCGCTGCAGATACTGTACTCCGCGCTCAAGGTACCGCTCCTGCTCGCGGTGTCGGCGCTCCTCTGCATACCGAGCTTCTGGGTCGTCAACACCGTGCTCGGCTTGCGTGAAGACCTCGGCCGAGCGACACGCGGCATCCTCGCGGCGCAGGCGACGCTCGCGGTCGTGCTGAGCGCTCTGTGTCCGATCACGGCCGTCGCGAACCTCTCGATCAGCGACTACGACACCGTGAAGCTGTTCAATGGTGTGCAGTTCGCCATCGCCACCATCGCCGGGCACATCGTTCTCGGTCGCCACTATCAACCGCTCATACGCCGCAATCCTCGTCACCGCGCCGGCAAGGCGGTGTGGCTCGTGCTCTACGTGTTCGTCGCCATCCAGATGGCGTGGGTGCTGCGCCCCTACATCGGCACGCCCGACCGTCCGCCGGAGTTCTTCCGCGAGGACGCGTGGAGCAACGCGTACGTCCACGTGCTGCACCTGATCTCGCGCTCCTTCGGCGCGCCCTGATCGCCCCGGCGGAGAGGTTCACAACAGCCCCCCGCCCCGTCGAACGCGCCCTCTGGGGTTCGGCAGCCCGAAGGAAGGACACCCGACCGCAGAGGACGCGTCGAGACCGATCGCTACTCGACGTCGATCCGCATCTCGTGGATCGACCAGTACAGCCCGTCCGTTCGTCCCGTCTGCACGATCTTCACGAATCGACCGCGCATTGGCTTCGGGAAGTTCAGCCGCGTGACGGGTCGCTGCGGCTTGCTCGTCAACACGGGCTTGCCCCAGCTCTGACCGTCGGCGGAGACAAAGACCTCGCAACCGCGCGGGTAGTCGCCCGGCGAATTGCGCGAGTCCAGGATGATCTTGACGATCGTCTGCTCCAGACCGAGATCGACCATGAACCACATGCCGGGGCGCATCGGCGTGCCGGTCGTCCAGCGGCTGCCTTGGTTGCCGTCGAACGCGTTCTTCGTCTCGTTGCCGCCATGTGACGCCGTCGCGATCAGCCCGCTCGCGAGCATGATCCCCTTGATCTTCGCCGCCGACGCCTTCGCCGTCGCACCGAGCTCCGCATCCGTCGCCATGGACTCGGCGAGGTCGAGAGCCTCCTTGCACGGGAAGTCGGCCAGCTTGGCGAGAATCTGCCGCTTCTGCTCGACGCTCGGCGCGATGTCGATCGCCTCGGCCAGCATGCTCACCGTCGCGGGCGACGGTCGCTGCGCGGGAAGCGATAGCAACCGCGTGTAGCCCTTGATCGCCGCAGCTTGCCGCGCCGGATGCTCGCCGTCCTTCGCCAATCGCAGCAGGTCGGGCAATGGGGCCGGATCTCGCCACGCGACGAGCGCGTTGACTGCCGCCATGGCGACCGCGTCGTCCTTCGCGCCGAGTCGCGCTTGCGCCGCGACGAGGGCGTCGTCCGTGCTCAGAATCGGCAAGACGCCGAGTAGTGCCGGCTGGTGGGAAGTGTCGGCGCGCTGTAACGCCGCGACGACGACCCCCGCCGTCGCCGACTTGTCGTCGAGGCGACCCGCTGCGTCACGAATCGCTCGTTCGAGCCGCGCGCGCTCTCCGGCGTCGTCGCTCTCGAGGTACATCGCCGTGACCGCGTCGAGCTTGTCGATCCCGACGAGGACCCCGAGGGCGTCGTACGCTGCCTCGCGCACGGTCTTCTCGCTGTCCTTCGCCGCGAGGAGGATCGCCGGCACCGACTCGGCATCGTGACGAGTCACGAGAGCCTGGATCGCCTTCACGCGAATTCCAGGGCGCCGATGACGGACGAGCCGCGTGATCGCCGGCGTCGTTCCCTCGCCGCGCACCGCAGTGAGGCTGCCGAACGCTGCCGTCCCCTCGTCGCCGTCGAGAAGCGAACGCATGGCGAGCAGCCCGACGCACTCGTCACCGCCGAGCGTACCGAGCGCTTCGAGGGCCGCGACGCGAACCGCGGCATCGTCGTGACTTGCCGCCGCGAGGACAGCGGGGTACGCCGTCTTGTCCCGCCGCTCGATCAACGCGCCGATCAGTCGGATCTGAGTCGGCGGTGCGAGCGACGCGAGCCGATCGGCTGCTGCCTTCGTCACGTCGCTGCCCGAAACGCTGCCGAGCAGCCCGACAGCGCCGTCGCGCAGAGCGGGCTCATCGCTATCGAGAAGCTCGACGACCGCGCCGACCGCCGTGCCTCTCTCCATGAGCAGAACACCTCGGTACGCGGCGAGGCGCACGACCGGCCCGCTGTCCCCCGAGTCCGCCACGACACGGTAGATCGCGCGCACCTTCTCGGCGTCGCTGCCCGCCGCACGCAGGCTGTCCGCGCAGGCGAGGAGCGCATTGCTCCTGGCACGAGGTAGACTCGGCGCGACGACCTTCGCGTTCGTGAGAGCCGCAGCCGCCTCCGCTCCGCCGACGCGCCCGAGCGCCTTCACGGCAGCGAGTGCCGTCGCTGTGTGCTTGTGCGTCAGATACGCGGCGAGATCGCGAACGATCGACGGATCTCCGCGCAGACCGAGCGAACCGATGATGCCGATGCGGAGATCGCCGTGGGTGCGCCCGAGCGCGTCACGAAGCGCCGCGGTGGCTTCCGGGACCGGCAGGTGCTGCAGCGTCAGCCGTGCGAAGTGCGACAGCTTCAGGTCGGTCAGAAACCGCGCGACCCCGGGAACCGATCGCGCCGATCCGATACGCCGCAGCATTCGAAACGCGAACTGCTTGCCCGCGTACGTCGAATCCGACGCGGCGAGGACCTCGAGGAGCTTCGCCTCGGCATTGCGGAGATACGCGTCGGACGCGCCCACCAACGATGCCTCGATGGCCGCCAGCGCCTTGCGGCTCTTCCCGAAGTCGTAGCTCCCGACCGCCGCGAAGTTCGCCGGCGATCGCCAGACCGACACGCGATCGGCCGTCGGGAAGTCGTCGGGAACCTGCGTCAGCGTGACCTTCCCGGTCGCGGCCCACTCGGTGCCGCGCTGCAGCGTGAACGCAAAGCCGACGCAGCGCATCGACCGATCGTCGTGGCCGAGCATCGTATGGAAGACGCGGCCCTTGCCGAAGGCGACCGTGAGCAGCTGCGGCTCGTCGCGCCCCGTGCCGCCGGTCTTCGGCGCCGAGAAAGCGGTCGCGAGGATCTTCATGTTCTTCGCCGGGCCGCGCATCTTCGCGTAGAGCTCGTCCGGCGCGTGCAACCAGCGCTCCGGCAAGCCCGCCATGATGGGATGCGCCGGATCGCGGCTGCGCATCTGGAACGCGTGGTAGGCGCCGTGCGTCCCGCCGCCGCCGGGCGACTCGTCGACGACGAGCTCATCGCCCTTGAAGTACACCATCGGACCGGACTTCTCGTTGCGGCCGCCCCAGCCGCCGAGGCCGATCATCTCGTTGTACTCCTTCCAGCTGCCAAACGAGTTGTCGGCAGCGTGCACGACGACGAGGCCGCCGCCGCCGCTCACGAAGTCGACGAACGATGTGCGCGTCGCTTCGGGCCAATTGGCGCCGTTGTAGTTCGTCACGACGACGTCGTACTTCGAGAAATCCGGACGGAATTCGGCCGGCTTGTCCGCCGTCGCAACCTCGATATCGAAGCGCCCGGCGGCACGGAGAATGTCGACGAGGACCGGCGTCGTCGCGCGCCAGTTGTGGTTGTTCTTCCCGTCGACGAGAAGGACCTTCACCGCAGGCGCAGCGACGGCTTGCGCCGGGGAGCAGAGGAGCGCGACGGCAAGCATCGCGCCGAGAGCGGAACAGCGTGTCATCGGGAGATTCCTTTCTGGGACTTCGCAGCGGTGATCAGAGGGTCCACGGTTCGCGGTACGAGCGCCCGAGGAGGGCGCTGGCGCCGGGATCGCCGCTGATCTCTTCGGTGTCCGGATTCCAACGAATCCGCCGTCCGGTCAGCATCGCGATCTCGCCGAGAAGCCCGACGCTGATCGAGCGGTGTCCGACCTCGGCCGGTGCGATCGTCTCCTTGCGCGACCTCATGCAGTCGAGGAAGTTCTGCTTGTGGTCGCGGCTCTCGTAGAGCTTGACCTCGTCGGGCCCGATGACCTCGTCGAGGATGCTGCGAGGCTCGGCGTTGAGTCCGCCGCGGTTGACGTGGACCCAGCCGTCTTCGCCGTACCACTTCGCGCCCTGCGTGTTCTGGCGATTGTCCGCTACGACCATCTCGAGACCGTCCGCGTACTTGCAGGTGAAGCGATAGCTGTACGGCACGTTGTAGAGGCCGTCGTCGGGGTACTTGCCGCGGCCCTCGATCTCGACGGGACCGGTGCGCTGCCTGCCGAGCCCCCATTGCGCGATGTCGATGTGGTGTCCGGCCCAGTCGGTGAGCTGACCGCCGGAGTAGTCCATGATCCAACGCCAGTGCCAGTGCACGCCGCTGCCGCCGAAGTCGCAGTACGGACGCCACGGCGCCGGCCCGAGCCACCAGTTCCAGTCGAGGTTGTCCGGCACGGGAATCGGCGGCTTGCGGTCCTGACGGCCACCGTACGGCAGGCCGACCTCGACGCGCTGGATCTTGCCGATGCGGCCGTTGCGGACGAGCTCGCACGCGCGTCGAAACTTCCAATCGGATCGCTGCTGGCTACCGGTCTGCCAAACGCGGCCGTAACGGTGGACCGCGTCGCACATGGCGCGTCCCTCGCGAATCGAGCGCGCGAACGGCTTCTGCCCGTGGATGTCGAGCCCCGCCTCCGCCGCGGCGATGGCCGGCAACGCGTGCCAGTGGTCCGGCAACGCGGTCATGACGGCGTCGAGATCGCCCCGACCGATCAGCTCGCGGAAGTCGAGATACTCCCCGCAGTCGCTATTGCCGTAGCGACCGTCGACCATGCGCTTCGCCGCCTCGCGATGGTTGCGATCGACGTCGCACACGGCAACGACCTGCACCTCGCCCTTGCCGAGGAACGCGCCGAGGTCGCCGCGCCCCATCGAACCGACACCGATCGCACCCATGACGATGCGGTTGCTCGGCGCGACCGCACTGCGTCCCAGAACGCTCGACGGCACGATGGTCGGGAAACTCAGCGCCGCACCGGCGAGCGCCGTGCGGGACAGGAAGCCCCGCCGGGTCATCTTCCGTTTCTCTTGCACTTTGCAGTCCTCCAAGTTCTCGCGGATCGAGAAGAAGCCCTCACGATGCACGGATGCACGGTCGCGTTGCGAGGAGATTCCGCTCCGAGCGATTGCGCCCTCTCCGTCTTGGCAGGGCCCCCGCGACTCCAGTAACATCGCCCTCCCGTTGCTTTCCCCCACCCACAGCACTCGCCACTCAGGTCTTGTCGTGAACCGATCGGCTGCAGTCTCGATACTCGTCTGTGTCTTGCTCTCGTCGACTTCGCTGCATGCCGATCCCGCTGCCGCGAAGCCGCGCGAGTTCGCCTCGCTCTTCGACGGCCGTACGCTCGACGGCTGGGAGGGCGACCGCAATCTGTGGCGCGTCGAGCGCGGCGCGATCGTCGGCGAGATCACCGGCTCGCTCGATCACAACGAGTTCCTGATCCACCGACTTCCCGTACGCGACTTCCGCTTCTTCGTCGAGGTGTTCCTCGAAACGGCGGACAACAACAGCGGTATCCAGTTCCGCTCGCGGCGGATCGAGGACGGAGACCACACGAGCGTCGCCGGCTACCAGGCCGACATCGGCGGGCCGGGCGGCATGTATTGGGGACGCCTCTACCACGAGCACGGACGCGGCTGGCTGTCCGAGAAGTCCGCCGCGAACCGCGTCGCGCGTGGCGTCTGGAACTCGTACGAGATCCTCGCCGTCGGCAGTCGCCTGCGCACGGCGGTCAATGGGCAGGTGTGCGTCGACATGGACGACCCCGCCGGAGAGCGCGAGGGCGTGTTCGCGCTCCAGCTGCACGCCGGCGGCCCCATGCGGGCGCGCTTCCGCAACCTGCGCCTCGAGCTCGATCCGAAGTTCGAGCTGCGCTCGATTCCGCGCCGCGAGTGGGACAACCCCTACAATCCGAAGCCGCGCGCGACGATGACGCCGCAGCAATCGCTCGAGTCGATGAGCGTGCCGGACGGATTCCGGGTCGACCTGATCGCGGCCGAACCGGACGTGCGTCAGCCGATCGCGATGACGTTCGACGATCGCGGCCGCCTGTGGGTCGTCGAAGGCCACAGCTACCCGCAGAAGCGCCCGGAAGGCAAGGGCGTCGACAATATCCTGATCTTCGCGGACACCGACGGCGACGGCACGTACGACAGCCGCAAGGTGTTCGCGCGCGGGCTCAACTTCGTCACCGGAATGGAGGTGGGCTTCGGCGGCGTGTGGCTCGGCGCAGCGCCGGAGCTGCTGTTCATCCCCGATCGCGACGGCGACGACCGGCCGGACGGCCCCCCCCAGGTGCTGCTCGACGGTTGGGGGCTGCAGGACACGCACGAGACGCTCAACAGCTTCAACTGGGGCCCGGACGGTTGGCTCTACGGCTGCCATGGCGTGTTCGTCGAGTCGGCGGTCGGCAAGCCCGGCACGCCCGCAAACGAGCGCACGCGCATCACCGCGTGCATCTGGCGGTACCACCCGCTGCGCCACGAGTTCGAGGTCTTCGCGCACGGCGGCAGCAATCAATGGGGTGTCGACTTCGACGATCGCGGCCAGGCGTTCATGACGACCTGCCGCAGCCGCAACGGCGGCGGCCCCGTCACGCACGTCGTGCATGGCGGCTACTACTGGCGCCAAGGCGGCACGCACTACTACCCGTACGTCTACTCGCCGATGCTGGCGGCGACGGACCACGGCCACGGCCTCGGCGGAGCGGGCGGCAACCGCCACGTGTTCGGCGGACACACGCACTGCTCTGCGGCTGTCTATCTCGGCGACGATTGGCCCGACGAGTACCGTGGGCGACTGTACACGCACAACGTGCTCGGCAAGGTCCTGAACCAGGAGCTGCTGCAGCGACACGGCTCGGGTTACCTCGTGCGGCACGCGAACGAGGACGTCCTCGAGGTCGGCGACCTCCTCTTTCTCGGCACGACGCTGCGCTACGGCCCCGACGGCGCGATGGTGTTCGCCGACTGGTACGACGTGCGATCGTGCCACTACCGCGAGATCGAGGCATGGGATCGCACCAACGGTCGTCTCTACCGCATGTCGTGGGGTGCGCCGAACACGGTCGATCCGGCGGCGATCGATCTGCCGAAGCGAAGCGATCTCGAGCTCGCGCGGCTCCAGACGCACCGCAACGACTGGTACGTTCGCGCCGCACGCCGGGTATTGCAGTACCGGGCCGCGCAGGGTGCGATCGACTCCGCTGCGAGGTCGGAGCTCAGGATGCAGCTGAATCACGCCGATCAGCCGCGCCGCGTTCGCCTGCGGGCACTGTGGGCGCTTCACGCCATCGGCGAGCTCGACGTGCGGCTCGCTCTCAGCCTCCTGCGAAGCTCCGAAGAGGATCTCCGCGCGTGGACGATCCAGCTCGTCTGCGAGCGCGTCGGCGGCGCGTCGGAGCTCCTCGAGCAGTTCGCGGTACTCGCGGCCAGCGACCCGTCTCCCGTCGTTCGCCTCTACCTTGCTTCGGCGCTGCAGCGCCTGACTCTGGAAGAGCGTTGGCCCCTTGTCGAGCGCTTGACGGCGCACGCGGAGGACGCCGGCGATCAGAACCTGCCGCAGATGCTCTGGTTCGGCATGGAGCCGCTCGTCATGACCGACCTGCGACGCGCGTTGAAGCTCGCCGTGGAGTCGCGTCGACCGGCGCTCGCGCGATGGATCTACCGCCGAGCGGCGTCGGAACCGCGCGGGCTCGACGCCATCGTCACGCTTCTCGTCCACACAACGAACGCCGAGTTGAAGTCGATGCTCGTCGAGGCGATGAGCCTGGCGCTCCGAGGGCGCCGGACCGTACCGAGGCCGACAGGGTGGCAGCGCATCGCAGCCGAGCTGCTCGCGAGCTCCGACGTCGTGCTTCGGCACCGAGCCGAAACGCTGGCGACACAGTTCGGGGAGCGCGCCCTCCTGTCGTCGAAGCGAACGACTCTCGCCGACCGCGCGGCCACCATCGGCGAACGGCGACACGCCTTCGACCTCATCGAACTGGCTCGCGATACCGGCGCGATCACCGTCGTGCAGGGCTTGCTCGACGATGCCGCGTTCCGCGCGCGAGCGATCCGCGCCCTCGCCGCGTTCGATGATCGCAGCACGCCCGAACTTCTGATCGCGGGCTACAGCAGCTTCAACGTCGACGAGAAGAAGAACGCCGTCGCAACCCTCGTGTCACGCCCCGCGTCGGCGCTCGCGTTTCTCGACGCGATCGCGGCAGAGCGAATCCCCCGAGACGCGCTGACGCCGTTCTGGGCGCGACAGATCGCACGATACAAGGAGCCGCAGATCGCGGCAAAGCTCGCAACGATCTGGGGGCGGCACCGCGGCGCGAACGCCGAGAAGAAGGCGCTCATCGCGAAGTACCGCAAGATCTACCAGCGCTCGGCGGAATGGATGTTCAGCGGGGTGAAGGGGCGCGAAGCGTACCGCAAGATCTGCTCGCCGTGTCACACGCTGCACGGTGAAGGCGTCGAGATCGGCCCCGACCTGACGGGATCGAACCGCCGTGACCTCGACTACCTGCTCGAGAACGTCATCGATCCGAGCAGCATGATCGGCAAGGACTTCCAGCTCTGGAATCTGGTCGCGGCGGATGGTCGCGTCGTGTCGGGTCTGCTCGAGACATCGACCGACAAGACCGTCACGATTCGCACGCAGGAGGCGAGCGTCACGGTACCGCGCGAGGAGATCCTCGACCTGTCGAAGTCCGCCGACTCGATGATGCCCGAAGGCCTTCTCGACGAACTCGACGATCAGCAGTTCCAAAACCTGATCAAGTACCTGCGCTCGAGTTGACGGACCGTTGGAGCCCCGCGAACGTCAGGTTTTGTAGATCAGATACAGCGCGCCGAGCAAGACCAGCACGCCGCAGATCCGCCGCGCGATCACGGTGCCGGCCGACCTCTCGTTCCAGTCCAGGTAACGCTGCACGAGGTTCGCCGAGGTCCCCGCGACGACGATGACCGCGCAGTGCCCGATCCCGAACGACAGCAGCAGGACGACGCTGTAGGCGACGCTCGCCGTCGCGACCTGGAACACGACGCCCAGAATCGGCGCCATGAACGCGAACGTGCACGGCCCGAGCGCCGCGCCGAACAGCAGGCCCAGCACGAACGCACCGAGCGGCCCGCGTCGCTCGGTTCCGCCCAGCAAGCCGGCCGTGCGCGGCACGGGGATCACGTCGAGCAGGCAGAGCCCGACGACGATGAGGACCGCCGCGACGACGTAATTGGTCCAGGTGCCGATGTCGCCCAGCATGCGGCCGGCAGCCGCCGTGATCGCGCCGACGGCACCGATCGTCACGAGAATTCCCGCCGCGAAGAGCGTCGCGATCAGGAATGCCCGCCGGTTGCTGACGACGCCCTTCCCACTCGTGAACGCAACGACGAGAGGGATGCTCGCGAGGTGACAGGGACTCAGCACGACGCTCAGAACACCCCAGACGAACGCTGCGCCGACGGCGATCGCAGGCGTGCCCTCGACCGCTCGGGTCAGCTCGGTGAACCATTCGTCCATGGGTCTATCTCAGCGAGGATCCTGCGCACTCTGCGCGTCGTCGTCCGAAATCGAGAGCTCGACGCCGAGCGTCTTCCACTGCGCCAGGATGTCCTCGCGCGACATGAATCCCTCGTGGCGAAACAGCTCGTTGCCCTTCGCGTCGTAGAAGATCTGCGTCGGGATCAATCCGATGTCGTACTTCTCGCGCGCGTCCGTGTCTTCGAAGACGTCGATGAAGACGACCTCGAGCTGTCCGGCGAAGTCCTTCGTCAGTTCGCTCAGGATCGGCGCCATCAGCTTGCACGGAACGCAATGGTGCGCTCCGAGGTCGACGAGCCGCGGGAGGCTGGGGCCCTCGGCGTTCGTCGCGCGCGCCGCGTTCTCGTCTTGCGTTCCCGCGCGGTTCTTCACCACGATCACCGCAGCAACGGCCGCAACGACGGCAATCATGACTCCAACGCGTGCGATGTTGTTCATCGATCATCCTGCCTCGGTGGCGCTACTTCGCCGGGCCGAGCAGCTCCTTGATCTCGTCCTTGCTCGGCACCTTGCCGGTCACCTTGACGTCGCCGTCGACCACCAGCCCGGGCGTCACCATGACGCCGAGCGCGGCGATGTCCGCGAGACGGCTCACCTTCTCGAGCTCGAACTCGATGCCGAGCTCCTCGGCGGCGGCGCGGGTCGTCGCCATGAGCTCGTCGCAGCGGGGGCAGCCCGTCCCGAGAACTTGGATCTTGATCGCCATGTCGATAGCACTCCTAAGTGAACGCTCCGTACGCTAGTCCGGTGATCGTCGCCATCACGACGACGAGCACCGTGAAGACCGCTGTCTTCGCCGTGCCGAGAACACTTCGAATCACGAGCAAGCTCGGCAGCGACAGGGCCGGCCCCGCCAGCAGCAGCGCCATCGCCGGCCCTGGCGCCATGCCGTGTTTCATCAGCGCCTCGAGCACCGGAATCTCCGTCAAGGTCGCGAAGTAGAACAGGCAGCCGACGACCGACGCGACGAGATTCGACCACACGCTGTTGTCACCGACCAGTGCCGCGACCTGCTCGTCCGGCACGAGAGCACCGAGAAAGCCGACGAGGAACACGCCGCCGAAGAGCAGCGGTATGAGCAGCTTGGCGAAATACCACGTGTTCCGCATCCACTCCTTGACCTCGTCGCGCGAGAACCAGCGCCACGCCATCAGCAGCACCGCGAGCCCCATCGCGGCGGCGAGATACCAGCGCTTGCCGTGAATGGCGGTGACCCAGGTCTCCTCGATGTCGACCGACTCGATGTCCGTCTTCGGGAGCTCCAGTCGATCTTCTACCGCCCGTCCATCCACGGGCTCTTTCAGCTGCACGACGAGCTCATCGCTCGTCTCCCGCATGACGACGCACGTAAAGCTGTCGCCTTCCTTGCGGTGGATCGTCGCGTGCCCGGGGTTGTACCAATCGCTGAAGACGAGGAACGCGATCATGCACGTGAAGTACAGCACGGTCTTCCACAGCGGGCGCGGCGACGACTCCGGCTCGGGCACCGCCATCGCAGAGCCATCGTCCGGGCTACGGCCGCGACGAAAGACGAGGTCCATGATGACCCCGATGACGACCGCAAAGACGACGGCGCCGATCGCGCGCCAGAGCCCCATCGAGAGCCCGAGGACACGGGCGGTCAGGACGAGCGCCAGCACATTGATCGCCGGCCCCGAGTACAGAAACGCGGTCGCGGGCCCCAGCCCGGCCCCCATGCGGTGGATACCGGCGAACACCGGCAGCACGCTGCAAGAGCAGACGGAGAGGACCGACCCGGAGACCGCAGCGACCGAGTAGGCCTCGACCTTGCTGGCACGCGGCCCCAGGTGCTCGAGCACGGCGCTCTTCGACAGGAACGTCGCGATGCCGCCAGCGATGAAGAGCGCCGGCACGACGCACGCGAGCGTGTGGTTGCGCGCGTACCACTGCAGCAGCTTGAACGCCTCGAGGATCGCCCCGCTGACACGCTCGCTCGAAAGCGGCAGGTAGAACGCGACCAGGAAGACTCCGACGAACGTCAGAAACACCTTCACGTCTCGGGGCATCGGCTTCACCGTCAGGCGGGGCGACTTCCATGGCAAGAACGCCATGGAAAGGACCGAAAAAAAATCACTCGATTCCGAGCGCTGCGCGCTGCGACCGGAGATTCTCCGCCAGCACGCCTTCCAAGCACTTGAAGAACCCCTCCAGGCAGCGGGGCTTCACGCGGTAGAAGATCATCGTCCCTTCCTTCCGGTCCGCGACGAGGCCTGCCCCCTTGAGTACCGCCAGGTGCTTGGATACCGTGGACTGATCGGCGCCGACGAGCTTCGTCAGGTCGCACACGCAAATCTCTTCCGTCTGCCCCAACGCGTCGAGCATGAGGAGACGGCTCGGATGGGCGAGCGCCTTGGCGATGCTCGCTCGGGCCTCGTATGCGGATTTCGGCTTGACCTCCATGGCTGAATGGCCATTGGAGCATAAAGCCCTCTCCAGACCAAACGGAATCTCTCCCCTCCCGCGGTCCAACGGCCGAGTATCAAGGAGGAGGTCTACGCT
This sequence comes from uncultured Planctomycetia bacterium, assembly GCA_964392615.1. Lineage (GTDB taxonomy): Bacteria > Planctomycetota > UBA8108 > UBA8108 > UBA8108 > CAYMRB01. Next base: position 18,366 of record CAYMRB010000012.1, read on the forward strand.
TTGACACACGCGAAGAAACTGGCACTCGGAGTCCTGGCTTTGGCGGTCGTCGTCCCGATCGCCTGCAAGCGCGAAGCGAACGATGCCGAGGTCGCAGCGGCTCTGAACGAGGGAGTCGGCCTGGCGGGACAGTATCGTCACGACGAGGCGGCTCAGGCCATCGGGAGAGTCCTCGCGAAGTCGCCGGGACACACACAGGCACGAATCGACCTCGCGCTCGCGACCTTCAACCGCAAGGCCAAGGACAGCGTCCAGCAATCGGGCAAACTGCTGGACGAGGTGCTCCGCGACGAGCCCGAGAACCTGCAGGCGTTGTACTTCCGCGCGATCGTCTATCAGCACTCCGGCCAGGCAGCCGCGTCGATCCCGCTTCTGAAGCGAGTGGTCGACAAGCGGCCCCACGACGGCGCGGCCTGGTACCTGCTCGGCCTCGCGCAGCACCGCACCGAGCAGCCGGCGAAGGAGGCGCTCCTGCGTGCGCTCGAGGAGCGGCCCTACCTGGTGAACGCCTACTACGACCTCTGGCAGGCGATCCGTCTCGAAGGCGACGCCGTCACGGCAAAGCGTTACCTCGACACGTTCAAGAAGGTCCGGGACAGCTCGCTGGCCGAGTCGATCAAGGTTCCTCAGTACGGCGAGATGGGCGAGCTCGCGATGCTGTCGCCACTGGCGCCGATCGCGAAGCAGTCGCCGCGTTCCGGCAGCTACTCGGGCGGCGCGCCGCGCGTGCTGCTGCGCACGACGGAGAAGATCGCTGCCGCCACTGGCTCCGCGCACCTCCCCGGACTGTCGATCGGCGACCTGAACGGTGACGGCCGTTTCGATGTCCTCGTGACGGCAGCCGGCGACGGTGCGGAGAACCGCGGGCTTGTCCGTCTCTTGCGATCGACCGCCGATGGCGCGCTCGAAGACGCGACCGCGGGATCGGGGCTCGAGAGCGTGCGCGGTGCCAATGCGTGCGCGGTGGGCGATGTGAACAACGACGGCAACCTCGACGTCTACGTCGCGTGCGACGGCGAGAACCGACTTCTGCTCGGAAGCGGTCAGGGCACGTTCGACGATATCACCGCAGCGGCGGGCGCTGGTGGCGGCGAGCAATCCAGCCGCGCCGCGCTCCTGCTCGATTCGGATCACGACGCCGATCTCGACATCTTCATCTGCAACGCGCCGGCCGCCGGCGGCGGCGCGACCCCGGACGTCGCGAACCGGCTCCTCAACAACAACGCGGACGGCACGTTCACCGACATCACCGAGCAGGCCGGCGTCGCCTGTCCAGGGGAAGGCGCCGTCGCGATGACGGCAGCGGACGTCGATGGCGATCGCGACACCGACCTCGTGCTCCTCAGCAGCGATCGCGCCGTGCGCGTGTTCACGAACGAGCTGCTCGCGTCGTTCCGCGCGGTCGACACGGGCATCGCCCCGACGGTGGCGGCCCGCTTCGGCGGCGCTCTGCAGGATCTGACCGGCGACGGCATACCGGACCTCGTCACGCTCGACCCGGACGTCGGAGGAACGGCGAAGCTCCGATTGTTCGCGGGGGACGGCCGCCGGAAGTTCGCCGCGACCGCGGAAGCCGTCGTTCCGGCTCTCGACGGCACAGCGCTCGGCCTGCGACTCGCGGACGTGGATCTCGACGGCGACCTCGACGTCGCGGTGATCGGAGCGACCGGCACGCGCATCGCGTACGCGGACGGCCGCGGTCGTCTCGAGCTCGCATCGAGCGCCGGCGACGCGTGGAAGCCCCCTGCCGACGGCTCGGTCGTCGCGGCCGAGGTGCTCGACTGGACGGGCGACGGCGTCGCGGATCTCCTGCGCGTCGTAGCGGCCGGCGACGGTGCGCGCGTCGAGCTCCTGCCCGGCGAGCTGCAGCCCGCGGCCAACTGGCTCGCGATCACGCCGACGGGTCGGCGCCTTGCCGACCCACGCATGCGCAGCCCCGACAGCGGCTACGGTGTGCGGATCACGGTGCGAGCCGGTCGGCACGAGCAGGCCATGACGTACTCCGGCGTCAACGGCAGCGCCAGCCAATCGCGCGTGCCGCTCACGTTCGGGCTTGCCACGGCCAAGAGCGCGGCCTACGTCGACTGCTTGTGGCCGGACGGCGTGCGCCAGTACGAGCTCGCCATCGCGGCGGGCGAGAACCACGTCCTGACGGAGACGCAGCGCAAAATCTCGAGCTGCCCTGTGCTGTTCACCTACGACGGCGAACGATTCCGTTTCGTCACCGACTTTGCCGGCGTTGGCGGACTCGGCTACTTCGTCGGGCCGGGCGAGTCGGCGCCGCCGCAGGTCCTCGAACACGTCAAGATCGAGTCGGACCAGCTGCAGCCGCGCGACGGACGGTACGAGCTGCGCGTCGCGGAGCCCATGGAGGAAGCCGCGTACATCGATCGTCTCGAGCTGCGCGCGGTCGACCATCCCGGCTCCGTGCAGGTCTACCCGGATGAGTGCCTGGCGATCGGCGGTCCGGCCCCGAGCCACGAGTTGCTCGCCTACGAACGCCCGATCTTCGCGATCGCGGCCCGCGGACCGGACGGCAGCGATTGCAGCGACGCCATCGCGACGGTCGACCGGCGGTACGCGTACGATCCTCCGCCGGACCGACACCTCAGCGGCTTCTGTCGCCCGCACTCGATCGAGCTCGATTTCGGCGACCGGCTCGCCGGCCGCGCCGACGACGCGCCCGTCCACCTCTACATTCACGGGTACATCGAGTACCCGTACTCGCAGACGAACTGGGCCGCGTCGCAGTCGAAGCTGGAGTGGGAGGCGCTGCGCGTCGACCGTCGCCGCGACGACGGAAGCTGGGAGACGATCGTTCCGGACGCCGGCGTGCCCGGCGGCATGGCGCGAACGATGACGGTCGACTTGACGGGCAAGGTCGGCGGCTCGCGCTGCACGCTGCGCATCACGACGAACCTCGAGGTCTCGTACGACAGGATCTTCGTCGCGTTCGACCGTAAGCAGGACGACCTCGCGATCCGCACGGTGCCGCTCGTCGGAGCCTCGTTGCGTCGACTCGGATTCCCACGCGAGCACAGCGCCGACGGGCGACGACCGAAGACGTGGGACTACGATCGCATCGACTTCATCGCGCCGTTCCACGTTCAACGGGGCGCGTACACTCGGTACGGCGAGGTCGGCGAGCTCCTCGCCGAGTACGACGATCGGTTCGCGATTCTCGCGCCGGGCGACGAGATCGCGCTGTCCTTCGACGCGAACACCCTGCCGAAGCTCCCCGCGGGCTGGCGGCGCAGCTTCGTGCTCGTGTCGCACGCGTACTGCAAGGACATGGACATCTACACGGCCGAGCCGAATCGCGTCGAGCCGCTGCCGTTCCGCGGCATGAGCCGCTACCCGTATCCGGACAGCGAGTCCTACCCGGACGACGAGGCGCACCGGAAGTACCGTGAGGAGTACAACACGCGCTGGCGGCACTGAGCGCCGCCGTTCGCTGATATCACGGCCCTCCGGAAGCAACGCCGCGAGAGGGCCGCAGGATTCGCATCAGCTGAGCTTCGTCCGCCCCGGCATCGCCACCTCCTCGACGGGAATCGGTCCGAGCGCGAGCTTCTTCGGGTGCAGGTCGAGCGCCGACTTCTCGAACGCCCAGCGGTAGTCGACAGCGCGGCCGGTGTACGTGCTCATGCGTCCGGCGATCGCGGTCATCGTCGTCTCGGCGAGGCGACGGCACTCGTTGATCGGCTTGCGCTCGCGGATGCTATTGATCAGCGCGCCGTGCATGTTCAGATCGCCGGTCGTGTGTGAGCCCGTGTAGCGCCACGGCTTCTCGCCGTCGATTCTCGCGCCGCCGCGCGTGACGTACGCGACACCTTTCGTCCCCTCGATCGAGTTGCTGACGTTGCCGGTCACGCCGTGCATCTGCGCAGCCATCGCCAGCATGGTCGTGCCGTCCGCGTAGTGGTACTCGACCGCGAAGTGGTCGTAGATGTTGCCGTACTCGGGACCGGTGCGAACTTGCCGACCGCCGAGGCCCGTGCACTTCACGGGAGCCCCTTCCATGATCCAATTGCACACGTCGATGTTGTGGCAGAGCTGCTCGACCAGATGATCGCCCGAGAGCCACGTGAAGAACGGCCAGCAGCGGATCTGCCACTCCATGTCGCTCCACGAGCTCTGGCGACGCGCGAAGTGCCAGTTGACCATATCGCAGATCCAATGCGCCTTGAGCGCGCGGATCGTGCCGATCTGCCCGTCCCGGATCTGCTGGATGAGCTCGATGTAGTGCGGCACGTAGCGCTGCTGCGTCCCGACGACGATCGATAGTCCCTTGCGATCGGCCTCTTCCGCCGACGCGTAGAGCGACCGGATGCCGACCGGATCGACGGCGCCGGGCTTCTCCATGAAGATGTGCTTGCCGGCCTTGATGGCAGCGGCGACGTGCGTCGGACGGAAGCCCGGTGGCGTCAGGAGCATCACCAGGTCGATCTCGTCCATCGCGAGGACCTTCTCGTACGCGTCGAAACCGAGGAAGACGCGCTTCGCATCGACGTTGACGTTCTTCGGAACCTCCTTGCGAAGCTGCCGCAGCGAGTTGTCGACCTTGTCCTGGAACATGTCGGCGACCGCATACAGCTCGACGCCCGGAGCCGAGCGCAAGTTATAGATCGCATCGCGAGTGCCGCGGCCGCCACAACCGATCATCGCGACACGGACCTTATCCGACGCGCCGGCGTGCACGCCGGACACGGACGTGGCTGCCAACGCGCCACCGGTCGCCACGGCGGTCCTCGCCATGAAGCTGCGACGCGAGAGACCCGCGCCCGTCGTGCTGTCATCACCGCTCATCTGCGTCATCTCCTCCGAGGTCGAATTCGGGCGTTGAGACGTTTGGGGCGACAGAGACGGAGCATCGCCGGCTTGTCGACCGCAAGCCGCATTGTATCTCGCGCGGCCGTCGCAGGGCCAGTTGCCCCGCGAATCCGCGAGTCACCGTGCGGCTGCGTTCATGCGATCCGTCGGCGCGACCGCGGAGTCCTGAGCCTGCTGCCGAGCGGGCGCTTCGACCAGAAGTAGGCAGCGCGCGGCCCTCACGGAGAGCACGGCGGATAGGAATCGCAGCTCAGCCCGTCGGCAGTCGGATCCGTTCCGCAACCGGCCGTCGGCGCCGGAATCGCCGGTCCTCCGAGGAAGAGGAAGTTCAGTGTGAAGCTCGGGTCGGACACGTTCACGGCGCCGTCGTCGTTCGAGTCGGCCGCGCTCACACAAGGCGGAGCGGCTCCACCGAGGAACAGAGCGGCGAGAGTGGCGACGGCGTCCGAGAGATCCGTGCGGCCGTCGGCGTTGGCATCGCCGCGAACGAACTCGCCGTCCCCGGTCGCTCCGGGCTCAGGGACGTCGAGCTCGCAGCGCCGCGTCGCCGGCCGCGACGGCACGGTGCCGAAGAGACCCCGAACGGTCCACTCGTGGACGCCTGGTGTCGCGTGGCGGTCGAGGAACGAGGTGCGGCTCCCGTCGATGGACACGATCGTCAGTCCGTCGCGCAGGACCTGGACGGAATCGTACGCGTCGGTGTTCGTCCACGTCACGCGAATCACCGGATGACCGCCGTCGGAGGCGTCGGTGCACTCGAGGTCTCGCGGTGCGCTGACTCCGAGATCGATCGCGCGGCTGTTGTTCTCGTCGGAGCTCTCGTCGGCCGTTTCCTCGACCACGACGCGAACGCGGCCGGGCTCGTCGGGAACCGCGAACGGGAGGTTCACCCGCGCGCTGCCTCCCGCGGGAACGTGTAGATCGACGTCGACGCTCGCGATCGTACGGACGTCGTCCCCCTGGACGAGCTCGACGCTTACCTCGAGCGACGTGGCGTCGACGGCTCGCAGCCCGACATTGCGCAGAATGATGCCCGCTTGCACGAAGGATCCGGGAGCGACGTGCGGATCTCCCAGCAGGACCTCCTCGACGACGAGGTCCGGAGCCACCGGTGCGACGAGGATGGCGCCAACGGGCTGATCGCCGTCGGCGACTGCGAGCTCCACCTCGTTCGAAGCCATGGGGCTGACCGCGAGATCGACGGGGAACGCGTCGGGCGGCAAGCCCATCGGCAAGACGGGTGACCAACCAAAGTCGGGCGCGCCGAAATCGAACGCCGCGAGACCGAGCAGGAGATCGACATTCGGACGCGGATCGGCCTCGACGTCCAATCCGACGAGCGATCGAAACGCTACGACCGCCGTCTGTGCGTCGACGAACGCGACCGCGGGATCGACCCCGCGAACGCCGTCCTCGAACGTGCAAGCCCAATGCGCGGCCGGCGCGGCCGGGGCCGCGAGAAAACGTGCGTCCGAGAACCCCGACTCCGACAGCTCGACGACGAAGACGCGCCCGTCCGCATCGAGCGCCGGCACGCCGGGCGTCGATCGGCTCGGCGCGACGCCGCCGATGACCCCTCGATCGTTCGCCGCCAGAGCGACGGTTGGCTGCAACGGCCCGACGACCTCTGGAGCCGTCGAGAGCTGCCGCGGCGCACGCCAGCTTCCGCTGCCGAAGCGCGAGTACGCGAAGAAGCGGTCGGCGTGCGTGCTGATATCCCCGTCCGTATCGCGCACCCAGACGGCGATCCCCGTGCCGTCCGTCGGCGAGAACGACACGGCCGGATCGATGTCCGCTGCCGGCGGCCCGCCGGCGCTCAACGTCGTCACGTCGAACACCTCACCGGAGAGATCGACGAACGCGGCTCGCGTCGACAGCCCTTCGAGGCGCACGCGCCCGTTTGCCATGACGATGCTCTCGACCTCCGCCGCAACCCACACGACGGCCGCGGTCTCACGATCGACACGAGTGACGGCCGCGCTTCCATCGGAGACCGAGTTGTTCGTCAGCGCCTCGGGGTCCGTCCATCGACTCCCGTCCCAGAAGGACAACAGGATCTCGTTCGATCCGAGGATCCGGTTCAGCGCCACAACGCCCTCGGCGCCGTCGGCGAGCGGAGGGAACTCCTGCCGACGCAGCCGGCTCTGCGTCCACACCGCGATCGCGAAATCCTCGTCGAGGAACGCGACGCTCGGGTCCTTGACGAACGCGCGCGACTCCGCCGAGAAGAGCGGCTGCGGCGGCGAGTACGCGCCGTCTCCGCGGCGAGATCGATAGAACAGGACCGGCTCGGCCTCCGCCTCGTCCGCCGACGCGTTCTCGACGTAGACCATCAAGGAGCTCTCGCCGGACGGCGAGCTCGCGAGCGCCGGTGCACGGTCCTGCACCGGCTCGGGAAGATCGTCCAACCCGGCGACGATACCGTGGGGACAGTCCCCCCATTCCTCCTCGAAAATCAATGCGCTCGTCGACGGACACCACACTCCCCAGCCGAAGCACGCGCGAGCGTAGCCGAAGAGAGAGGCACGCAGACACCAATCGGTATCGATGTCGAGCTCGTTCCGCACCGGTCGATAGTCCAGCTCGATCGGTAGCTCGAAGGTGAGCGCAGGCGTCAGGCGCAGCGTCGCGCTGGCCAGGCCCCAGAGCGCGGACGCCTCGCCCTGCACGGGCAGCTCTCCCAGGATGCCGGGCCGCAGCGTCACGTCGACATCCGGCGACCGGTGGCTAACGCGCACGTCGATATCAGCTCGAACATCGAATTCGACACACGCATCGATCTCGGCCGTCACCTCGGCCGCACTGATCGGGCCGAGACCGAACGACCACACGGTGCCGGAGAAGAGGTTGACGCATACTTTCGACCCGTTGAAGAGCAGTCGGTCGCGAACGTTGTAGCGCACGTTGAACTCGTCGCAGGGCTCGCCGCGACGCTGCCCATCGGGAATGGCGACGAAGAAGTCCTTTCCGTCGACGACGTCGATGTCGAGCAGCTCCGCCTCGAGGCCACCTTCGAGCCGCTCGGCGAACCACTTGCCGTCCTCGAAGCGAGCCCGAGCGCCGAAATACGCGTCGAGTCGGTTATCGAGCGTACCGACGAGCGGCAGATCGATCGGATAGCTCCACAGAGGCCGCCGGCGCGGAAACACGCCCTCGACCTCGAAGCCCTGCACTCGATTGCCGGTGACGGTCGTCGTCAGCCAGCTCTCTTCGAGCGGCGCCGGAATGCCGCAGAGGTCGATGTTCTGCGAGATCGACGCAGTCAGACCGCGGGAGTCGGTGAATACGGCGGTGACGACGATCCGCTGCGCCGTGTAGCGCTCGAGCTCGACGGTCGGCCCGGCGATTCCCATCATCAAGCCGCTCTCGAGCTCGAAGTTGAAAACGAAGTCCTCCGTCACCGACTGCCGCGTGTCACCGAAGCGTGGGCGCACTTCGAGCGTGACGGATTCTATCTGCTTGCCCTCGCCCGCGACGGCGCTGCACAGGAACGCGATCGTCCGGCCCCGCGTGTGCCCGGCGACGAGAGGCGTCTCGTCGAGGCTGGCGCTCGCCGCGAGCATGGAGAGCTCGGTCGGCGGTCCGGAGAAAAGAGCGATGACCTCATCCGGGAGCGGCTCACCGATCACGATCTGGTCGAAGATACTGGACCGCGCCGGCCCGTCGGCGTCGTGCGCGGTGACTTGCGCGTGAAAGACCCCCGCGCGCCCGAACGTATGCTCCAACGCTCTGCTCGCGGTGACCGCTTCGCTCCCGTCGCTGAACTCCCAGTGATAGGACAGGATCGAGTGGTCGGGGTCGTCGACGAGGAGACTGAGCACGGCCGCGTTTGCCGTCGCCTCGTCATCACCTCCTGCGACCACGCCGTCGGCTGCGAGCTGAGCCGTCAGCGGATGCAGCGCCAACGCGCTCAGATCGCGAATCTGAACACTCGTCTCACGCGTCACGAGAGGGGCGACCTTGGTCAGCGGATAAGGCCCGCAGGCACGGGCGTGTCCCGTGCGAGTCGCATCGCTCGAGAGCGAGAACGCGGTGGCGCCGGTTCCGCCGGCTCCGACCGCATAGAAGCCCAGAAGGTACTGCCCAGCGGGCAGCGAACGCTGGCAGGTTCCGTTGATCCACGCGGCGCGCAGGGACACGCGAGGATTGCCAACGAAGTCGTCCCAGAGCACGGTCCCGGGGCTCGAAAGGGGACGAATCCGCGCACGCAGACGAGCCTGCGGATCGAGACGCTTGCCGTGAACCCGAAGTCGCACGCCCGACTGCGGCTCGCGAAGACGGAAGACGGTCTGCACCTCGTTGCCCTCGCTCGCACCGTCGGTCGGGCCGCGGAGCATCATATTGCTGGCACCGGGCCGAAACGTCCCGAACTCGACGAACAGCGGCGTCTGTCGCGGCACCGCCGCGTTGCAGGTCGCGGGGTACGACTCGCTGTCGACGGTTCCGCCGCCCTCCTCGAGCTCGACGACTCCGACGATGGAGAAGGGCAGAATTCGCTCCGGATCAAAGACCGGCGACACCCACGTATGACGATAGCTCGTCGCGTCTCCGTCGAGAGTCGCCACGCGAGTGTCTCCCTGGTAGACGTGGAGGCGGTCATAGCGGATCGGATTCGACCAGGAGAGATCCGCCGCGACCTCCGTCGCCGAGCGCGCACACGCCAGCCCCTCGACCGGAGGAAAACGGGCGGGCTCGATTCCCACGCCGTCGACCAGAACGGCCTCTGCGTCGTCGGGGCGTCGGACGTACACCGAGTGGGTCCCCGTCGGCAGCGTCGGCGGAAGGGTGCCGGTCATGGTCTGCTCGTCGACGACGAGGACGCCTCGAACCGAGCGGCCGGCGATCGTCACCGTCGTCCCGGCCGTGAAGCCGAAACCGTGGAAGGTGACGGCCGAGCTCCTGCCCGCGGCGTGAGCGGCAGGGGCGGCTCGATCGATCTGCACGACGACCTGGGCGAAGAGGCTCGTCGGCACGCAGAGCAGGACGAGAAGTGCGAGTCCTCGCATGGCGATAGCTCCCGTGATCGCGCTGATTGTCGGTCGTAGGGCTCTTGGCAGTCCGTTGAAAGAGGCCGCTGCCCCTATGTGCGACGAAGCCGCCCGGAGGGGATAGCGATTCTCGACTTTTGCCGGCTGCGGGGGAAAACCGGCCGGCTGGGTGTTAGGATCGATCGCCATGTCGGGTCGCGCTTCCCAACCGATCAGCCAGCTCCTGGCCGACGCCGCGAGCGGCGACCCCGCCCAGGCAGTCTTCCCGTTCGTCTACGACGAGCTGCGCAAGATCGCGAGTCGCCAGATGGCGAAGGAGCCGCCGGGACTGACCCTGCAGACGACCGCGCTGCTTCACGAGGCGTATCTGCGCCTGATCGGCGACGAGCCGATCGCGTGGAACAGCCGCGGCCACTTCTACAGCGCGGCGGCGCAGGCGATGCGGCGGATCCTCGTCGAGCGGGCGCGGCGGTACGCCCGCTTCAAGCACGGCGGTGGACGACAGCGCGCCAGCGTCGATCTCGACTCTCTGACGGACGGGGGCTCGATCGATTGCCGGGCGGAAGAGGTCCTCGCTCTCGACGACGCACTCGACGCGCTGGAGTCGCTGGATCGGCGCAAGTGGTCCGTCGTTCTCCTGCGCTTTTTCGCAGGGCTCAGCGTCGCGGAGACCGCCCGCTCGCTCGGCGTGTCCGAGCCGACAGTGAAGAACGACTGGCGCTTCGCGAAGTCGTGGCTGGCCGTCGAGATGGGGGGATGATGGCCTCTGAACCGGGACGCCCGTCGTTCGAACGGCTGAACGAAATCTTCGACGCGGTCGCCGCGCGTCCGCCACAGGAGCGCGAGCGCGCGCTCGACGATCTCTGCGCTGGTGACGATGCCCTACGCGACAAGATCACGCGCCTTCTGGCAGCGTACGAGGAGTCCGGCTCGCTCCTCGACACTTCGAGCGCCGACCGCCTCGTGGAGGCGCTTCCCGAGATCCCGACACACGACCTCGACGCGAGCCTCGTCGGCCTTCGCATCGGACGCTACGAGACGGTCGCCGTGCTGGCATCGGGCGGCATGGGGACGGTCTACGAAGCCAATCAGGAAAACCCGCGTCGACGCATCGCGCTGAAGGTCCTGAAGGGGGAGACGACGACCGAGGCCGCCACGCGCCGCTTCGAGCAAGAGGCGCAGATTCTCGCTCTTCTGCGCCACCCCGGCATCGCGCAAATCTACGAGACCGGCGTCCACGCAGAGGGCGATGTCGAGCTGCCCTACTTCGCGATGGAGCTCGTGCACGGCCGACAACTCGACGAGTACTGTCGAGACCTCGCCCGCCGAGCCGTTCTCGAGACGTTCGCGCGCGTTTGCGACGCCGTCCAGCATGCGCATCAGAAAGGCGTCATCCACCGCGATATCAAGCCGGCGAATATCCTCGTCGAAAGCGGCGGGCGGCCGAAGATCCTCGACTTCGGAATCTCGTCGTCGCGGCTCGCGTGGCTCGAATCGGGAGAGTCGTTGCCGGACGTCGGGCGCGTCACGGGAACGCTGCCGTACATGAGCCCGGAGCAGACGCGAGGCGACTGGACCGAGCTCGACATCCGCTGCGACGTGTACTCGCTCGGCGTCGTTCTCTATCAGCTGCTGACTCGTCGACTCCCGTTCGATCCCGCGGGGCGCAGCCCGCTGGAGTTCCTCCGGATCATCCGAGAAGGCACGCCGTCCCGACTCGACGCCGTCGATCGCACGTTGCGCGGAGACCTCGAGGCCATCGTGCACAAGGCGATCGCTCGAGACCGGGCCGTACGCTACGCATCGGCCGGCGAGCTGGCGAACGACCTTCGAAGACATCTCGACGCCGAACCCGTACTGGCACGCGGGGCGAGCTCGGCGTACAGAACGTGGAAGCTCGCCTCGAGGAATCGGGCCACTCTGGCGCTCTCGGTCGTGCTGCTCGTGCTCGCGACCTCTGTCGTCGTGCAGTCGATCCTCCTCACGCAGCGCGGGGAACAGGAGGCCGACACGACGGGCCGGGCCGCGGTCGTGACGCCGCGGGATGAAGCCTCCGCACGCGGAGACGCCGAAGCGGTGCGCTACCGGCTCGGCATCGCGGAAGCGCGCGCTGCGCTCCTCGAGAATCGCCTGATCGACGCGCGAGCCCACCTCGAGTCACTGCCCGAATCGCAACGGGGCTGGGCGTGGCGCTATCTCTTCGCGGAGCTCGATCGCAGCATCGCGACGCCGATCTCCGGCCTGCCGAATGCCTGGGGGCTCGCGATCAGCGCCGATGGCCGCTATCTCGCCGGCAGCGATGACGCGGGCGGGCTCGTCGTCTTCGACACGGAGGAGCAACGCGACGTTCTGCGCCAGCCGAATGCGCACACGGGGGAGCTCCGCACGCTGGCGTTCGGGCGCAACGACGAGCTGGTGTCGGGCTCCCGCCGGGACGCGGTCGCGAAGCTCTGGAGCGCGACAGCCGGGCGACTGCTCGGCACGGTCGAGGGACATGCACTCGGCATCTCCGGAGTCGCCTACAGCTCGGACGGCGAGTGGATCGCGACCGCATCTCTCGACCGGACGGCGCGCGTGTGGCGTCGCGAGAATCTCGACGAAGCGGCCTCGGTCCTGCGTCACCCGCGAGCCGTGTGGAGCATAGCGTTTGTTCCGGATGGCCTCCGCGTGGTGACGAGCTGTCGAGACAATCGGGCGAGGATCTGGAACATCGAGACGGGAGAGGCGGAAGCCGCCTTCGCAGTCATGCCGACGAACCGACGCGCCGACTCGTCCCACGCGTGGTCGATCGCCGTCAGTCGGGATGGCTCGCGCATCGCGACCACGAGCCACGCGGGTGACGTGAAGCTCTGGGACGTCGAGACGCGATCGCTCGTCCACGTGCTGCGCGGTCACTCCGGCCGCGTCCACTCCGTCACATTCAGCGATGGCGGCGAGCGGCTCGCTTCGGGTGGTGTCGATGGAGTCATTCGCGTCTGGAGTGTCGTGGACGGCGGCGAGCACGGCCAACTGCGCGGCCATCCGCTTCCGGCGCATACGGTACGCTTCTTCCCCGGTGATGACGAGCGACTCGCGTCGTCCTCCACCGATGGCAGCATCAAAGTATGGTCGCTACCGCGGGGCGCGGGCCCGAGGAAGCTCTCGATGCACCGCGGCGAACTCGCGCGCGTCGTGGCCCACCCGGACGGCAAGCGCGTCATCACTGCGGGCGGCGCCGGAGAGATCCTCACCTGGAATGCGGCGACGTCGGAGATCATCGCCCGGATCGATGGCGCTGCACCGGGCGTCGTCTCGATCGCGATCGACTCGAGCGGCGCGCGCCTCGGGGCGGCGTCACGCGGACAGCCGGTGAGGATCTGGAACGTCGATACCGGCGAAGTCGAGCGCGACATTCGCGCTGCGGCAAACTCGGCGTGGAGCATCGCGTTTCGCCCGTCGCGGCCGCACCTCGCGAGCGCTTGGAGCGACGGGATGGTCCGCCATCACGACGTCGACAGCGGGAACGAGACCGCCGCGTTCCGAGCGCACGACCAGGCCGCGCGCGCCGTCGCGTTCAGCCCCGATGGATCGCTGCTGGCCACGGCATCCGCCAACGGCGAGGTGAAGATCTGGGACGCGGAGAGCCACGCCTTTCTCCGTCGACCCAGCGGAGGGCTCAGCCTCGTCTGGAAGCTGCGCTTCTCGCCCGACGGCGAGGTGCTGGCAGCCGCTCGCAGCGGTGGCGTTGTCGAGATCTGGGACGTCGCGACCGGCGCGTCGCGACAGGTGCTGAGGGGACACGCGAGCCAGGTCTTCTCGGTCGATTTCAGCGCGGACGGTTCGCGACTGGTTTCGGCGTCGCAGGACCGACGACCTCGCATCTGGAACTGGCGGCGCGGCGAGACGCTACTCGCCCTCGACGACGTCTCAGGATGGTGCTGGGACGCCGCGTTCAGTCACGACGGAGAGCGAGTCATCGCCGTATCGACCGACAAGAACGTTCACGTGTGGGACGCGGCGCGCTGACGGAGGCGCCGTGCGTCAGGGGCGCTTGCCCGCCGCCATGTAGCCGGCCCGCGATACGACCTTCTGCCCTGCGGGCGAGGCGACCCACGCGAGGAAGTCCCGGACCGCCCCGGTCGGCTCACCCAGCGCGTAGACTCGCGCCAACTGCTCCAGCGTCAGCTCGTCGATCGCGTTGCTCTTGTGAACACAAACCGCCAGGGCATCGTGCGCGATGACGGACTCGACGGTCTCCTTTCCGGTGGCGGCCCTTGCCCGCTGCCTCTCCGCGTCCTTGATCGCGCGACTGGCGCAAGCGATGTCCGTGCCGCCCGATCGCAGCGACGCGAGCCCCACGCCCGAGCCTCCCCCACTGACCTCGATGTCCACGGACGGTCGATGCCGAGTTGGAGCCGAGGATCTTCATCTTGGCCGTGGTCGACGACTCGCGCTTCGCCGTAGCCGGCGGGCAGTCTCGCTTCGCGATCTTCCTGTAGCGAAGTCGAACGTCGATCCACGGACCGTGGACGCGTCCGGTCCACACGCCATTCTTGGCCGCGAACTTGTCCGGATCCTCATCGATCGAGAAGACGGGACGAACCTTCACGATCGATTCCTTGCCCAACAGATCCTGCAGGGGACCGAGACGCCAGATCCGCGGCATCCAGTGGACGTCGATGACGCGTTGCTCGCCCGGCGGGACAGTGCACCAGTCCGGGGAGTTCGCGGCCCACTTCCGGTTTCCCTTCCTGAGGTGTCGGATCTTGCCGTCTGGCCCGCGGACCTCGAACGTCAGGTTGTAGTAGCCCCAGGAGCACCACTCGCGCCACAGTCGGACAGGCACGTCGGCGATGTTGTCGACCACGACGTGGAAGTGCCGGAGCTTCGCGCGATCCTCGACGTCGATCGCGTCGATCGTCCGGCGTCCGGAGCGATCGAGGGGCACCGCGATACGCACTGTGATCGGTTCCTCGCCGGCACGCGCCGCTTCCGACGCCACGAGGAGACCGCCGAGCACGCCGAGCACGATCGCACGACACGATTGAAGCTGTGCAAGCCGCCGCATGACCATCACCCTCCATCACCTTGGAACAGCGCACCGCCCGGGGCGCGCGCAGCTGACCGGTAGACTGAGAGAGGGGGGCCGGAGTTCCGGGCATTATCAGTATGCACGCTCGCGGTCGCTGTGGGAGAATCGGCTCCGAGGGAGAAGCACATCATGAGGACCACACAGTTCGCACCCGCGGTGGTGTTGTTGTCCGTCTTCGCAGCTTCGACGCTGCACGGCGGAGATGGTGTCGCCGTCGCGGCGGCGAACAACGTCTCCGACCGCATGCTCGAGAGCCTCAGCCCGGCCGATCGAGACGTGCGACGACGCGTCATCGAACGCGCCCGGTCGCGTCTGCCGGCCTGCGCGGAGACGTTGCTCCTGCTGCTCGCCAGCGAGACGTTCCAGGACCGTCTGTTCGCGGGCGAGGAGAGCATGATCGGCCCGATCGACCCCGCCGCCGCGCGCCAGTTCACTGGCGGACGCCACTTCGGAGTCACGGGGAACGCCGATCGCGGCGCGCTGCCGGGCGTCACGGTCACGGATGAGGGCGGCCGCGAGCTGCGCTACGAAGCGCACTCGATGGCGTACATCAGCCCGCTCGTTCTGGACCTCGATCGCGATGGACGCCCCGGCGTCGCCGGAGGTGACTGGCGCCCACACCCGGGCTCCGTCGACTTCGGGAACCTACGCGTCGCCGACATCAACGGTGACGGCTTCGCAGAGCTGACCGAGTGGGTCGACGCGACGGACGGCCTGCTCGTCGACCCAGAGGATCCGACACGGGTACGCGACGGCGCCGACGGACTCACCTGGGTCGGGCCCTGGAGCGGTCGCGATCTCGTCGGCAGCGTCGAGGGCTACGCCGATGGATTCACGAAGCTCGCACTGCGCGATGACGACGAAGACGGAGAGATCAGCGGTGACGAGCTCGCCGGGCTCTACGTCTGGCAAGACCGCGATCGCGACGCTCTCATCGATGCGGGAGAGCTGACGACGGTCGCAGAACGACGCATCACCTCGCTGGTGCTTCCGGCACCGGACGAAGACACCGGTCTCTACCGCCAAGGCGATCGCGACGGAACGATGTGGGATTGGTGGCCGAACTACGCGCTCGCGACGAAGCGCGTCCTCGGGGACGACATCGTCGGCATCCCCAGAGAGATCATTCTGGTGCCGCGCGACCGCGGCGTGCGCCCACGCGCTGCAGCCCGTATCGACAGCGGCGCCGGACGTCCTGTCGGTCGTCAGGCGCTCGAGGACGCCGGGCTCGAGTGGAGCTCGCTCGCACTCCTCGCCGTGTCGCCGCGAGGCAGCCACAGCGTGCTGGTCGACCGCGGCGTCACTCCGCTGGGCGTCAGGGGTGGTGATGCGAGCATCCTGTGGTCTACGGCGACGCGGGAAGGCGCGCTCTTTCTGACCGCGCATCCCGTGCCGGCCTCGGGCATTGACGGCATCGTGTTCGACACGGAGAGCTCGGTCCTGGTCGCGGGGACTGGCGGCAGCGGCCTTCTTCGCATCGACCTCGAGAGCGGCGAGCAGCAGGTTCTGCACCGCCGGAGGTCTGGAGAGCGGGGATTCCGCATGTCGTCGCGGCTCGGTGGTGGCCAGGGCGACAATGCCCTGCCGGCGCCGTGGCCGGAGCCGGGCCCGGATCCGACAGCCGACGATCTCGACTGCACGGTGTCACAGGCGGCGTAGCGCGCCGTTCATTCAGTGCTTGATCACCCGCCCGTCGCGCACGACGGCGAGTCCACTCGGGGCGCGCGTGTTCTGCCCCGTGCCGTCCCACACGATCGTGCCCGTCACTCCCTGCCACGGGACGAGCGCCAACAGGTTGTCGCGGACGAGGACGCGATTCGGTCCGGCGCGACGAATCGCGGCGATCAGGCAGCGCGTCGCGTCCCACGTGTGCGCGGCTGCCCAGTCCGGAGCGTGACCCGCCGCCGCGGTGAAGCGTGCGACGAAGTCGCGCACGGCAGCGTCTTCCGACGTCGCATCGAAGTAGAGCGGCAAGCGCACCCCCTCGACGGCGCGCCCGGCTTCCTGCAGGCACTGCCGTCGCCCCATGGCGGCCGTGCCCCAGACCTCTCCGTCGAAGCCTCCTGCACGCAGCGCGGTGACGATGCGCGCGCTCTCGCTCGCGTCAGCCACGACCAGAACCGCCGCGGGCGGATCGTCGCGCAGCGGCGCCAGACGATCGGCGAGGTCCGCGCCGTCCGGTAGCAGCTCGAGGCGCAACGCCGGCACGCAACCGTGGGCTTCGAGCACGGTCGAAGTCACCGCGGCAGCACGCCGTGCGTCGTGCGCTGTCGACACGAGCAGCACGAGCTCGCCGGTCGAGCCGAGCGACTCGACGATCCCGCGCGCGATGAGTGGCGCCGCGAGGCGGTCCCCGGGCGCGCAGGAGAACGCCCAGGGCACGCCAGCAAGATGCACGGAATCGTCCGTCGCGACCGGACTGACGAGCACCAGGCGAGCTTTCGCGACGACCTGCTCCGCGAGGTGAGTTGCTGCGCCGTCGATCGAGCCGAGAAGCGCGACGACCCGATCCTCGTACGCGAGCCGCGTGACGAGTCGTATGCCGGTCCCCCACGGGTCCTCGGACCACGCCGGCACGAGGCGAAACGACGGGCCGTCTTCCGCGTCGTTCGCATCGCGAACCGCCATCGACGCAGCGAGCCACAAATCGCCCGCTAGCGGATCGCTCGGGTCACTCGGACCGTACCAGCCGATCGCCAGGGCGTCCGCAGCGCTGCTCGAGTCCGCCGCTTCGTCTCGGCCTGGACCGACATACTCGAGCTGACGATCGCGGTAGCGCACGTGCGGTGAACGGCCACGGCTACCGGATGCGTCGGGCGCCTCCGTCACGGTCTCCCGCGAACCCATCGCGCAGCCGGACGCTAGCAGCGTGACGATGACCGCGAGTACGCGAGCACGCATCGGTCGAAGACCGGCCTACTGGTCCGCCGCCGCGATGCCGCTGCCGGCGCGCTCCTCGCGCGGCTTCGGCACGATACGACCGCTCGGGATCTCGAGCTCCTCGCGCGAGTAGTAGCGCCACCGGCCCTTCTCGTAGCGCGTCAGGAAGATCTCGCCGGCATCGTCGAGCGTCGCGCTCAGCGGGATGTCTCCGGTGACACCCGGCCAAGCCTTGTCGCGGTGCGCGATGACGTCGCGGATCTTGGCGCGATTGAGCCCGGCCTGCGCGATACCCCAGATCAGCATGTTCGTGCCGTCGAAGCCGTGCGCGGCGTACGTGTCAGGATCCGTCCCGTACTTCTCGCGATACTGCGCTTGGAACGTGACGAACTTCGGATCCTCCCGGGTCGGATCCCACGGAAAGCCGCAGATGACGCCTTCGGCGTTGTCGCCGGCGAGCTCGACGAACGTATCGGAAACGCAGCGGTCACATGCGAGATACGGCTGCTTCATGCCGCGGGAACGGATCTCGTTCAGGATCAGCGCACCGTCCTCGGCGTCGCCCCAGTGCACGATCGCGTCGGGGTTCGCCTCCTGAACGCGATCGACTTGCAGGTCGTACTTCCCCGATCCGACCTTGTACGCCATCTCGACGACCACCGGACGCTTCAGCCGCCGGCTGCCATCCTTGATCTCGCGCACGCCGAAGCGCCCGTAACGGTTGCTCGCCCGGATGATCGCCACGCGCTTGTAGCCCATCTTCCGGTACATGTAGTCGAGCAGCAGATAGTTCTGCTGACGGTCGTCCCCGATGCAGCGGATGACCCACGGGATGTTCGTCTCGGACAACGTCGGGTCGGTGTCGCCCGACGTCAGCATCGGAATCTCTGCCTTCAGCGCGACGCGAATCGCGATGTGCGTGTTCGCGCCATCGATCGTTCCCAGGATCGCCCAGACCCTGTCGATGTACGCCATCGTGATGATCTCGTTGCCCGACGCGCCCCACAGACCGTTGTCGTTGCGCACGACGAGCTCGAACGGGATCTTGCCGCGGTAACCGCCAGCGGCGTTAGCTTGCTCGATCGCGAGCTGCGCGCCGTTCAGCATCGCCTTGCCGAGCTCTTCTTCGTGGCTCTTGCCGCCCGTGGCGACCGACACCGTGGGCTCGATCGGACCGAGGAAGCCGATCTTGATCGACTCGAGGCCCTCGGGCTCCGGCGTCGCTCGTCCCGGACCGGTGTACTCGAGCTGCTCGAGGAAGTGCTCCTTGAACGGCTTCACGTGGCCGAAGGGCTCGACATCCGTCGCGGACTGCGCGTAATTCGGGTCCAGGCGCAGCGGCAGGTTCGGCACCTCGTACGGACCGACGTCGATTCGCCGCAGGACTTCGTCGTTGCTCAACGCATCGCCGCCGCTCGAGACGTCGCCCATCGTCTGAGGCGGGTCCCCGAGCTCGGCCGGGCGGTTGCACGCGGAGAGCGACAGCAGAATCACGGCCGTGGGGATCCCGAGAAGTGTCGATATCGAGGTTCTCATGATTCGCCCGTGCCTCGCTTCCGATTCTCGCCCCGGTCGTCCTCAGGAGTCTTGCCCGCGACCGCCTCGGGCGCCAGCCGCGGGTAGTATCCGTCGCCGATACCTCGCGCCAGCCCCTTCGACGTGCCGACCCACACGTCCGCGCCGTCGAACTCGACGCACAGCGTGTAGTTGTGCGGCAGGTTCGGCGGCATCTCCACCGTCTGCACGACCTCCGCGCCGCGCTGGACGACCGCGCGCCCCTTGCCGGCCTTGTGGTCGGTCTCGTACGCCACCCAGGTGTCCGTTGCGAAATCGACGACCGCACCGATTCCGCGGTCCGTGCAGAACCACGCCTCGTCGGCGCTGCGGCCGCGCACCGCATTGTGGAAGTCGCTGGGCACGCCGCACTCGTGAGCGTAGTAGCCTCGCCAATGCCTGCCGTCGTAGCGGCACGCACCGAAGTAGCTCGACACCCACAGCGTGTCTTCGACCGCGCTGACGCCCGTCGTGATCACGTGGACGATGCCGTCGTCGCGGTAGAGATCGATCTCCATCTCGCGGTCGGGATCGAGGTAGTCCTTCCAGCTCTTCGCCGCGAGGTCGTACTCGAGGATGCCGCTTCCCCACACGCTGAGGTAGACCTTGCCGTTGTGGTAGCAGCAGCCGTAGTTCCAGATCTCCTCCATCGGCGAGTTCTTCTCGGTGTAGATCTCCCACTGCCCGTCGATGGTGTTGTAGCGACTCGCGCCGGCGGTCGTCGCGACCCAGATGTTGTCGTGCTCGATCGCGACGCCGTAGACGACGTCGTTAACGAGCCCGCTATTGAGCTGGTTCCAATGGTCGAAACGTCCGGCGCTGAAACGGGCCAGGCCGCCTCCGAAGAGCCCGAGCCACACCTCGCCCGTCTTCGGATGCACCTCGATCGCATCGACGACGCGCCACGGCAGCCCGTCCTTCTCGGTCCATGACTTGATGCTTCGATCGCGCTTGTCGAGGCGCGCCAGACCGTTCTCCGTACCGATCCACACGTACGGACCGTCGGCCTTGACCGCGAAGATGTGGTCGTTCGGCAGGCCGTCGGCGACGGTGAACTGCTCCCACTTCGTGTACACGAACGGCAACCCGGCGACGCCCTCCGGAGTCCTGACGACCGGCTGCGACGCCGACTCGCTCGGCTGCACCTCGAGCGGTCCTGCTGACGGAGCGGCTCGATCGTCACCCGCTGTAACGGCGGACTCGGGGCTTGCGGTGGCCGCCGGCTCGGTAGTCGACCGACAGCTCACCCAAGACATGGCGAGAACTGCCGACAATGCGATGAGATGCCCCGGAATCGGTGTGCGTTTCATGGCGTTACAGCGTCTTCAGGTACTGGATCAGGTCGTTGAGCTGATCCTTGGTCATGTCGTTCGTCACGCCGTGCTCGTCGTACGGATTGAACCGTGTCCAGATTTCCTCGAGAGTCTCGGCGCTGCCGTCATGCAAGTACGGCGCGGAATCGTAGATGTTCATGAGGTGCGGTGCATCGAACAGGTGCTCGCGGTCGAGCTCGGTCTTCGTACCGACGTCGTGTACTCGGCCGTCGGTGAACAGCGGCGGCGGGTGGCACGTCTTGCAGCGCCCTTCGACCGGGATCGTGCGGCCATCGTTCGTACGAGTGCGTTCGAACATCGCGCGGCCGCGCCGCTGCGCTTCGGTGAGCGGTGCTCCGAGAGCACGGTACCGGTTTGGTGGCCGCGGGATCGTGCAGATGTAGTTCTCCAGCGCGACGAGCTCGTCCGGCGTGAACGGATTGATGCGCGTGAAGAACACGGCCAGTCGCGGCCCGCACTGCCGCTGCAGCGTCGGGTTCGTGCCCTCCCACTTGAACGGCGCCGTGTCGAGAATCCCACGCAGCGTTCGGTTGTCGACAGGGCTCACTCCGATGCCGTCGGGCTCGATGTCGTAGGTGATACCGTCGATGTGGCCATCCGGATGGCACGTGTGACACGAGAACTGCCGGCGGAACGTTATGTTCGCGCTGTGAAACAGGATCTCGCCGCGCCGCACGCGAGAAATCTCCTGCGAGCCGCCGAGTTCGATGTGCCCAGCAGCCTCGCGCTTCTCGAGATCGATCACCGTGACCGAATCGCTCAGCGCGTTGACAACCCATGCCGTGCGGTTGTCCGCCGAGCACAGGACGCCGCGCGGGCTGTTCTCGGTCTCGACGAACGCGACAACGAACTCCGTCGGCTTGCCGACGTGGTTCGGGTAGACGCGCCGCCGCTCGTACGGCGTGGCCCCCTTGATCATCGCCGTGAGCTTCTCGAGATCGACGATCGCGACGCGGTTCGATCCGCTGCTCGTCACGAGAGCGTGCGCGCCGTTCGGAGTGATCGTGACGTCAGCAGGGTCGGGGAAGCAGATGTCCGGATGATCGAGAAGAACCTGATCGACCGTGCCATCTTTCCACAAGATGCCCATGCCGTTCGTGATCGTCCACCCCTGCAGAAGCCGCGTCATCGGCACCAAGTTCTTGGTACGGTTCAGCGTGAACAGCGCGTACTCGCCGCTCGGATGCCAGGCGATTCCCTGCAGGAGGTTCGCGGCCGGCACCTCGCGCCGGTCGACGACGACGAGGTACTCGACATCGATTTCGGTCACCTCGGACAGTGACGGCGTGCGTGGCTCGACGAATCGCGACAGCGTGTTCGTGACGCTGATGCGCTTCCCGTCGGGCGACAGCGCGAGCGACCATGGCGAGCGGCTCGCGCTCAAGCGCTTGATCTCCTCGAATGTTTCGCTGTCGATGACGGAGATGCTGTCGATTCCCGTGTTGACCACGAAGATGTATTTGCCGCCGCGGTCGGTCAGAACACCGTGCGGCTCGTCGCCCACGGCGACGGTGCGGATCTCCCGGCGCGAGCCCACGTCGACGACGGACAATGTGTCGTCCAGACGGTTCGTGACGTACGCGACACGGCCTGCGGGATGGAACGTGACGTCGTTGGGCTGCCCACCGACCTCGATCTCGGCCACCTTGCGGCTCGTCCGTGCGTCGACAACGATCACGGTGTCCGAGGCCTCGCACGCGATCCACAGCTCGGCTCCGTCCGGACGCGCTGCGAGGTTGAGCGGCGTCTTGTAGCGCGGAATCGGCGCGCGCTCGTCGATCACCTTGGGGTGCGCGATCGCCTTGACGGCCGCGTCGTAGTCGAACGGCTCAGCGTCGTCCAGGCACGGCTTCTCGTGGCACGGACGGCAGGTCGACTCCACAGCCTTGATGAGACCGGCCTTCTTCGCCGCGTCCGCGTCCTTCATGACCTCCTCGGCGGAGTACGCGCTGCCGGGTCCGTGACAGCTCTCGCACTGCACGCCATCGCGGTGGTCGAACTCCGGCGCGAAGCTCGTCGCGGCGACACCGTGCCCCGTCGTATGGCACGACAGACACGCGGCGCTCGTCTGCGGGTCGCCTCCGACGCCCGCCTTGGCCGCGATCTCGGCGGCGCGCTCCGTCGCGAGGACGGCGAACGCTCGGGCGTGCGGCCCATCGCGCCACTTGCTGAACTGGAAGCCGTGCGCCGGCCCTTTGTGACACGCCGCGCACGCCGCGACGCCGGTGTAGCCGTAGCGGCTGACGTGACCGGCGGCGGCCTCGCCTGCATCGGCGACCTCTTCGTCGTCCCAATCGTCCGGTATCTCGTGCGCGATCTCCGCCCACGCCTTCTCCAGGTCGAACTCGTTCTTTCCGAGAACGAGATCGTGCGACCCCTTCGGACGGTGGCAGACGTGACAGTCCTCTTCGGTGGGAATCACGAGCCCGTGCGCGACGGCGAGCTTGCGGCGCTTCATGATGCGCCGCTCCGCGTACTCGCTGCCCGGAGCGTGGCACTTCTCGCATTGCACGCCGTCCTCCACGCGGACGCCGTCGTCGCGCTCCCAGTCCTCGACATCCGCAGCGGTCGCGTGACAGCCGAGGCACTGCTTCGCCTCATGCGGTGGCTCAGTGATGCCGCTGAGCCTCGCGATCTCCACGGCCTCCGGGGTCGCCAGCGACGCGAACGCGTCCGCGTGCGCGGACATGCGCCAGCGGCTGAACTGGTTGCCGGCGGCGCGCCCTTCGTGACACTCGTTGCATCCCTTGACGCCGATGAAGACCGGCGTTTCGTACGCTCCATCGGCGACGAGTCGCGACGGCGTGGCGATCACCGCGATCACGACAGCCGCCGTGATCACCACGAAGCACGACGCCGTCAGAACCAGCAGGCGACTACTTCGAAACATCGCGAACGATCTCCAGGATCTGGTCGGCCTTCACATTCGAGAGGCTCTGAACCTTGCCATCGCGCCATCGTACCTCGACGCGGTCCGCTCGCGTCGCCGTTCCGAGGCCAAAATTGGGCCGCGGGTCCTGACTCGACAGGTATCCGTTGACGGCGGTGACGGGTTGGATCATCACCATCTTGCCGACCGTCACGCGAACCTCGGAGCCGATGGCGACCATCTTCGTATCCGCGCGCAACGGCACGACCTTCAGCCAGTGGTTGCGGTTGCCCCCGTCGTTGCGCAAGAGCCGGGGAACCTCGTTCATGTTCATCACGACGATGTCGATGTCGCCGTCGTTGTCCCAATCGCCGGACGCCGCGCCGCGAGCGACGTGCTTCGTCCGGAAGTAAGGGCCCGACGACCTGGCGACGTCCTCGAATCGGCCCTTGCCGTCATAGCGCGCCAGCACGTCCTCCTCGGTGTACAGGTGGTGGGCGTTGCCCGTCGCGAGGAAAACGTCGAGCCAGCGATCGTTGTCGTAGTCGAGCAGGATGCCGCCCCACCCCGTGTACTGGCCGCAGAGGAGCGCGAGGTTCGTCTGCGCGGTGACGTCGACGAAGAGGCCCTTCGCGCGCTGGAACAGCATGCAGCCGTATCCCATGTCGGGAATGAACACGTCGATCAAGCCGTTGCGGTCGACGTCGCCCACGACCGGCCCCATCGACGACGCGCCCTGGCCTCCCTCACCGAACGCGAGGCCGTTCTCGAGCGCCTCCTCGGTGAAGTGCCCCTTGCCGTCGTTGACCCAGAACGAGTTCGGCATCGCGTCGTTCGCGACGAGGACGTCCGGATCGCAGTCGCCGTCGAAGTCGACGGCAAGCGCGCTCATCGAGCGTCCATTGGGGAAGAAGACGCCGGCCTCTTTCGTCACGTCGGTAAACGTGCCGTCACCGTCGTTGCGGAAGAGCCGGTCCGGCTGCCCCTTGTACGCGAGCGGGCCCGGGTAGCCGGCGGCGGGATAGAAGTCGCGGAACTTGCCCGCGTCGTACTCGAGGTAATTCGCGATCCAAACGTCCAGGTCGCCGTCGCCGTCATAGTCGAGCCACGGCGCGCACAAACTCCAGCTCGGACACGCGAGGCCAGCGCTCTCGGCCACATCCGTGAACGTTCCGTCGCCGTTGTTGCGATAGAACGCGTTGCGCCCGTAGTTCAGCACGAGGAGGTCGAGGTCGCCGTCGTTGTCGTAGTCGGCGGCCGAGGCGCCCATGCCGAAACCCTTGTCGCCGACACCCGCCTGCGCGGTGACATCTCTGAACGTGCCGCCATCGTTGCGATAGAGAGCGTTGGCGAGCTTGCCGCGAAGCTTGCGGCCTCGGTTGTCGTTGACGTCCTTGATCCAGCAACCGTTGACGAAGTAGAGATCGAGGTCGCCGTCGTTGTCGTAGTCGAACAGCGCGCAACCGGGGCCTGTCCCCTCGACGATATTGCTCAGGTCGAAGTCCCCGAATCGGTGCTGAAACGTGATGCCCGCCGCCGCGGTCATGTCGGTGAAGACGGGAGGTGGCGACTGGGCGTCGACAGTACGCGCGGTGAAGAGCGCGTAGAATAGCAACGCGCAGGTCAGCACCGCGCACAACGGCAGCAGAACGGCGCTCGCCACTAGGGAACGTTTCATGGTGCGTTTCCTCGCTTCGAGTCAGCGGTCTTTCGATCGGGCTTGGCGGGAGCGGCGCTCGACGAGCTGAAGGGCGCGCCGAGGTCGATCCACTCGATGATCGTGCGCCGCTCCTTTTCGTCAAGCGGCGGAGCCTTGCCGGACGGGGGCATCGGCTTGATCTCCTTCGCGGCAGCGTGCGCCGCGTGAGGCGATTGCTTGCCGAGCGCCCTCCACACGAGATAGCTGTCACGGGCCGAACCGGCCACGACGTACGGCGGCCCCTTATCGCGCGGTGCGAGCAACGTGCGGTAGGTCGACGCTTCGGCGCCGCGACCGTGCGCAGACGAGGTCATGCGCAACGGCGTGTCATCGCCGCCGTGGCACCCCGCGGTCGCGCAGCGGGCCGCGAGAATCGGCATCACGTCCCCGACGAACGACACCGTCCGGCGCTCTGCCGGTGGCGGCGTCAGGCGAGTCGCCTTCGCGACGACAGCGTCGACGTACGTGTTCTCCGGCGTCAGCTCCGGATCCTCGTGACAGCCGATGCAGCCGCGTCGTTCGCGTCGCATGACCCAGACCCAACGACACGTCGCGATGGCGACACCGTCGTGATCGAGCGCTTGAATCTCCATCGGAATGTCCGGAACGATCTCGAGGTGGAACGAGCCGTCCTCATGGACCGGCGCCTCGCCGAGCACACGTCGCGCCACGGTCGAACGACCATCGCTCGCGGCCGAAGCTCCCGCCGACTCGGCCGGCACGCCCTCGATCAGCCGGATGCGATCCACCGATCCCGGCCGCATGGCCGATCGGAGTGCCGCGTCCGCGTCGTACACGTTCAGACAGAACAGCTTGCCGGTCTCGTGCGCCGGATCGACGACGGTCGAGCGGCCGTCGGGCTCGGGGCGCGAACGCACGACCCGCGCGCCGACCTCGTGGTAGTCGGGAGCATCGAAGACCGGCGCGGACACGCCGTCCGCCGGTCGCAGGTGCCAGAGGCCGTGCGTGCCTCCGCCCGTGGCGGCGCGGCGCGACACGAGAAGAGTTCCGTCTCCCACCGGCGCCGGCGAGTGCCACAGCACGTCACCGTCGTCGGACAGGGGGCGGTACGAGTGGTGCGGCCGTCGGCGGCGCAACGAGCCCAACGCCCCGGCTCCATCGCGCTGCAGCTCGTCGCCCTCGACGAAGACGACGAGATCATCGGTCGCACTGCAGGCCATATGCTGTACGCGCCGCCCTTGCGTGGCGCCGTAGAGCATGAGATCCGTGCCGTCGAAACCGACGTCGAACAGGGCGGTACGCTGCCGCTCTCCGGGCACGCCCGCGACGAAGCGGTCGGACGAGAACAGCACGCGGCCATCCGGTAATAGCCAGGGAGCGCGGTCACGCCCCGGACTGAATGTGATCCGCCGCATCTCCGAACCGTCGAGCCGCACCGTGTACAAGCTCGTCGATGGTCCGGTGCCGCGTTCGTCGAGGCTCGGCTCGCTCCCGACGAAGAGGATCGTGTACCACGGCTTCGTGGACGAGAGCACATACAGGGACGATAACCAGAGCGGGTTGCGGCAATCCCGCTTCGCGTGCGTCACCTGACGCAACTGTCGCGTCTCGAGCTCGAGCTCCCAGATGTTCCAGTTGTCCTCCGGACGCTTCTTGCCCGCGAACAGCAGCCGGCGACCGTCGAACGACACATCGGGATCCGCCGCAGCGGCGAAATCCGGCGTCAGAATGACCGGCTCCGCGGGCGGCTCGATCAGCACGATGCGCGAGCCATCGGCTGCGCCGGACGTCGGCGGGAACGGCTCGGACGCGAACGGAGCACCGCCGACAGGGCACGCCGCCGGCACCTGCGTGCAGACGACTCGGAGCGGGTCCTCCTCCGCGACGGCAGGCGCGGCGCTTGCAATCCCGAGAAGGATCGCGATGCTGAGACCGGCCACGCTGACGCGGAGACGGCGCCGGGAAAGAGAAGGCCGCTCCGTTGCCGAGCGGGTACTCTTTGGACGATATTTCGGAACGAGATGGAACGGGTGTCTGCAATGGGTCGACATCTGGCAAATCCCTTGACCTCGCTCACGGCCTGGATGTTCGCCGGGCTGGCGCTCACAGCCGGTTGCGGACCGTCCGCCGACGACCCGCTTCCGAGCGAGGACGACCTGCTCGTCTACTCTCTGGCGGTCGCGGAGAAGGTCCGGCTCCAATTGCCGGAGGGCCGGTATGTCCCGGTGTATCACGTCGGACGTGTGTATCAGAGGTTCGGCCTGGAGGAGAAGGCGCTGGAGCATTTTCGTCGCGCGGTCGAGTTGCGGCCCAACGCTCCGGAGCCGCTGCGCGAAACGGGCTTCATCCTGTCCCAACGCAAGGACCGGATGGAAGAGGCCGTCGCGGCTTACCGGCAATCGCTGGCCGGCGATCCGACGCAGTCGGGGATCCACACGCGCGTCGGGCTCCTTTACATCTACATGAGGCGCTTCGAGGACGCGGTTGTGGACCTCGAGGCGGAGCTCGCCGGCGGCGGAGCCAACGATCTGACCCACTACAACCTCGGACTCGCGTACCAGGAGCTCAAGCGGAACGAAGAGGCCATCGAGCACTTCGACCTGGCTGCGGAGGGCATGCAGAACGCGTTGTACGGCAAGTACAACTCTCTCAAGGCTCTCGGACGCATGGACGAAGCCAAGGCGACGATGGAGAGATTTCGCGCGCGCAAGAAGAAGGGCGACGCCGCGGGGATGGAACGAGACCTCGAGGCGAAGAAGTCGAATCACGACGTGCAGCTCCGAAATACCGGGGAGACCTGGCTCGACGCGGCGACCGCCTACGTTCAGGAAGCCCACGGGGCGGCGGATCATGCTACCCGGCTGACCTACATGAACAAGGCCGTGCACGCCTGTCGCGAGGCGCTACGATTCGATAATCGGCAGATCGAGAGCTGGGACTTCCTCATCGACCACTACGGGCAGAGGGGCATGCACGCGGAGTGCCACGACGTCCTCGTGCGCGCTATCGAGGTCTTTCCGAGTCACGCCGTGTGGCGGTATCGCCTGGCCATGGAGTTCCTCAGACGCGCCCCGAAAGACCGGCCGACGCAGCCGTCGGCCGACGCCGACGCGAGCATCGCCCAGCTCGAGAAGGCTATCGAGCTGGCGCCGCGCTTCCACGAGGCCCACTTGCTCATGTCGCGGGCCATCCTGCACTTCAAACGCCGGCCCGAGCTGCTGACGAAGGCGCTCGAGCATGCTCTGGTCGCGTTCGAGCTCAGCGAAGAGCGCACCGCGGAAAACTACGATATTCTGGCTATGGCACAGCATTTCGCGGGCGAGCGTCGCGATGCGTACGAAACTCTCCGCACCGGAGTGCGGGTTTTTCCGGACGACCCGGGGCTCACGACACGGCTCAGCCAATACCAAAAGATGATGGATGGCGCGACGCCATGACGGAGTTTCCGACGTTTCTCCCGGGCCGCGGAGGCGGCTGTTCCGCTCGGCGCGGCAGGCTCTCGACGGCGCGATCCGCTCGTGCGGTCGTCGCGGTCGGCTGGGTGGCGCTCGCCCTCGCGGGCTGCACGCAGAAACCGGCCGAGCACGCGCTAGGGTTCGCGTTCTACGAGAAATCGAAGGAGGCCGGCCTCGACGGCTTCCTGCACACGGACGGCTCGAGCGGCAACTACTACATCACCGAGACGCTCGCGTCGGGAGTCGCGCTCTTCGACTGGGACGAGGACGGCGACCTCGACGTGTACTTCCTGAACGGACGCCCGCTGCCCCCGAGCGCGGAGAATGACCGCAAGACGTCGAACGCGCTGTATCGCAACGACGGCAACCTGCGCTTCACCGACGTGACGAGTCAGGCCGGCATCCCCGGTGTCGGGTTCTCGGTCGGCTGCGCGATCGCCGACTACGACAACGACGGGCACCAGGACATCTATATCGCCGGGTATGGATCGAACGTCCTCTATCGCTGTCTCGGCCCCGAGAACGGCTTTCGATACGAGGACGTGACGGAGAAGGCCGGCGTCAACGACACGCGCTTCAGCGCGCACGGCTGCTTCGCGGACATCGACAACGACGACGATCTCGATCTCTACGTGTCGAACTACGTGGTCGAGGCTTTCGTCGGAGCGGAGCCGTGCCTCTACAACGGCGTGCGCGGCTACTGTGCGCCCGGCCAGTACGAGCCGGTGCCGGATTCGCTGTTCGAGAATCTCGGCGACGGGACGTTCCGCGACATCAGCGAGTCGTCCGGCATCTCGACCGTCGACCCGTGCTGGGGCCTGTCGGTCATCGCGACCGACTTCAACGACGACGGCCTGCAGGATTTCTTCGTCGCCAACGACCGCATCGACAACTTCCTGTTCGAGAACCTCGGCAACAACAAGTTCCGCGACGTCGGCCTCGAGAAGGGCGCGGCGGTCAGCATCCACGGCGACGAGCAGGGCAGCATGGGCATCGGCTTCGGCGACTTCGACCGCGATGGTCATGCCGACCTGATGGTGACGAACTACCAGAAGCAGATGAACGCGCTCTACCGCGCGACCGGAACGGAGGGCTACCACGACTCGGCGCTCGCGGTCGGGATCGGCGAGTTCTGCCTGCCGCTCGTGAGCTGGGGAACGGGCTTCTACGACTTCGACCACGACGGCTGGCAGGACCTCTTCGTCGCGTCCGGTCATCTCGAGGACCACATCCACGAGTACGACCAATCGTCGACGTACCTGCAGCAGAATCAGGTGTTCATGAACCAGAAGGGGCGGTTCGTCGACCTGAGCGGTCAGGCGGGGCCGGCCCTCGAGGAGTGGCAGTCGAGCCGCGGCGCCGCGTTCGGCGATATCGACAACGACGGCGACATCGACATCGTCGTCAGCAACTCGCGCGCTCGCCCGTCGCTCCTGATCAACGACGGCGGCAATCGCAAGTCGTGGATTCAGCTCGAGCTCCGCGGCAACAAGAACATCTACGCGATCGGCGCGCGGGTCAAAGTCCATGCAAGCGGCATCGTGTGGCTCGGAGAGGTAGACAGCAGGGAGAGATATGCGTCGCAATAAGTCCTGCGGCTGGACTTCGGA
>CAYMRB010000013.1:0-9353 GCA_964392615.1 uncultured Planctomycetia bacterium
CGCGGTGTCGTCGCCGTCGAACGTGTAGACGACGTTATTCCCCTAAACAAAAAAAAAAAACCCGCCGGCGTTGTTCCAGCCGATGTCGGGACCGGCCCCCCAATGGCCGACGGCTCCCCAGCTGGGGTTGTCGGCGTAGTTGAAGGACATGTTCGTCCCGGCCGGACCGCCGCGGTGGGCCCACGCCACGAGGGTCTCCTCGCCCACGACCACCAGATTGTGGACCCAGACCTCGATCGACCGGGTCGGGTTCGGGCCGACGAGGCCTTCCGGCGCCGGCTCGGGGCTTTGATACGCGTCGAGGTCGGGACCGGAGTTGAGAGTGATGGCGGGGGCGCCGCCGACCTCCTCGAAGAGCGGGTTGCCCAACTCGACGAGGTTGAAGTCGCCGATCGACTCATCGGCCAAGTTTGGCCAGATGGTGATGTCGTCCTCGAGATCGGCTGCGTCGAGCGCGACGAGCAGGTCGCCGGCTCGCTCGATATCGTCGTCCGCCACGTCGGGAATCTGAGCCTGCGCGATCGTCGTCACGGCGACGAAGGACGCGACCACCAGGGCACGACAAAACAGCTGACGCAACATGCCACGTACCTCCAACCGAGTGTTCTCTCGCTGGAACTGCCGACGCGAAGACCGCGCGGCACCGACCCATCACGATGTCAACCTCCGATCTTAGCACGGAAACCGGCCGGCGCGGAAGCGGCGCGCGACCGCGGCCACGCGGCAAGCCGTGCGAACATCGGGCTCACCTGCGTGCGGCGGGTCGGTGTGACGAGGGGCGCGTTCCCCGCGCTCGGGGGGCTACTGAAACCGCGTTCGAAACCGCTGCCGGAAGCGATCCGGGTGGATGTAGTCGAACGGATCGTCGTCGCTCTCCGCCGGCTCGTACGCCTCGAGGTTCAGCAGAAGCGTCGGAAGGAGCTGGCGGAGCTCCCTCTCGTCGACCGCTGGATCCGAAGCGATGCGAATCCCGAGCAGCGTCTCGTCCTCCGCGTGCCGCTTCATTCGCGCGTGCAGCCGGCGGCCGCGCGCGTCCTCGCCGCTGATCGCGGCGTAGAACGGATCGCGGCGACGTTCCAGCGGCTGCCAGCCTTCGGAGTCGAGACCCGCCCACACGGTCTCGTAGGTCTCGGTCAGCGTCGCCGGAAGCAGCACGCGGATCTCGTCATCCTCGATCGCCGCGTGCGGTCGACGCGGCCCGGACGCGCAACCCGCCGCGGCGAGCGCGGCGACGCAGAGGACGAACAGTGATAGCGTACGGCTGGCTGTGCTCACTGGCCCTTCGTGGCGCTGGCCTTCGCCTTCGGCAGCACGCGAATCTGCGCGCGGTGGAGGAGGAGAGGCTTCAACGGCCGGCCGCTGCTGCTGCCGTCCGCCTCGAGCCTCTTCACCGTGTCCATGGTCCCGTCGACGACCTCGCCGAAGATCGTGTGCTTGCCGTCGAGCCACGGCGTCGGCTTGAACGTGAGGAAGAACTGGCTGCCATCGGTGCCGGGGCCGCGGTTTGCCATGCTCAGGATGCCGGGGCGATCATGCTTCACCTCCGGCGAGAACTCGCCGGAGTACTCGTAGCCCGGTCCGCCCGTCCCTCTGGCGAGGGGGCAACCGCCCTGCGCCATGAAGTTGCGGATGACGCGGTGGAACGTCAGGCTGTCGTAGAAGCCGACGCGCGTCAGATAGATCGTGCTCGACACGTGCATCGGCGCGTATTCCGGCAAGAGACGGACCTTCACGCGCCCGCGGTTCGTGTCGAGGATCCAGAAGTAGTCGCTGTCCTTCGAGAACTCCTGCTGCGTGGGCTTCGGCAGCTTGGTCTTCCACATCGGCGACTTGCGGTTGATCTGCTGGTACTTCACCGCGTTGGCGATGAACTCGTCGAGCGCCTGGACCGCCGGGTCGGGAACGTACGGGGTGGCCGTGACCGTCGCGCGCTCGATCTTGAGCGGCTCGGTCGGCTTGCCCTTGCCGGGGCTGCCACCTTTCTCGAGCTTCTTCAGCGTGTCCATGCCCTCGATGACCTCGCCGAAGATCGTGTGCTTGTCGTCGAGCCACGGCGTCGGCACGAACGTGATGAAGAACTGCGAGCCGTCCGTGCCTTCACCGGCGTTCGCCATGCTCAGGAGGCCAGGTCCCGTGTGACGGAGGCCGGGGTCGAACTCGCTGCCGTAGTGGTAGCCGGGATCGCCCGTGCCCTCCCCGATGGGGCACCCGCCTTGCGCCATGAACTGGGTGATCACGCGGTGAAACGCCAGGCCGTCGTAGAATCCGAGCAGCGTGAGGTAGATCGTGCTCGACACGTGCATCGGCGCGACGTCCGGCCGGAACTCGATCTTCATCACGCCCTTGTTCGTCTCGAGCGTCCAGTAGTAGCGCTTCGCCGGATCGAACTCGGCCTTCGGCGGCAGCGGCAGCTTCGTCTTCCAGTCCGGCTTCGTGCGGTCGATCGCCTTCTCGGCGATGAACGCCTGGAGCGCCTGGATCGCCTTGTCGGGCGCGGCCGCGGCCGGCGCCGTCGCGGTGCTCTCCTGAGCCGCAACAGCCGTCGTGAGCGAGATGGACAGAAGACAGACGGCGAGGAACGTTCGCGTCAGCATGGTTGAACTCGTCAATGCAGGGGTTTTCCGCCTACCGACGGCTACCTGGCCCGTCGGCGTGAAGTCGAATTCGAAGCCCGGATTATTCCCGGTCCTCGCGGGCGCGCGCAAGGAGGATCTGCTCAGCTTGCGAATCGGACGTAGTCGGACGTGATCGCGAACACCTCGTCGAGGTAGAAGTCGCGGCGGATGGGGGTCTCCTCGTCGGACGCCTTGCCCTCGTCGTCCGTCGCCGCCGGCTCTTCGGTGCCCGTCGTGTCGTCCTTCAGGTCGATGCGGTGTTGCGCGAGGTACTTCTCCTTCTGGAGCGGGATCCACTTGTTCTTCTTGACCTCGAGATAGCGCGTGATCGCGGTCTCGATGTCGGCAAAATCCTCGCTCTCCGCGCGGCGCTTCTTCGACGCCTGGCTCAGCTTCTCGACGATTGACGCGTCGATGAGCTCGAGCCGCTGGAATCCCGCGGGCCGGATCGTGTCGAACTCGATCGCGTGGTCGAGCACCGACTCGCCGATCTCCATGTGATTGCGCACCGACGGCAACACGATGTCCGGCACGACGCCGCGGCTCTGCGTGCTCGCTCCGGTGGGGCGATAGAATTGCGAGACGGTGATCTTCAGCGCGCCCATCTTCTCGGGCTTCGACAGGAAAGACCCGCGGCCGAGGTCGACCAGTCGCTGCACGGTTCCCTTGCCGTGCGTCGACGCGTCCCCGACGACCAGCCCGCGGCCGTAGTCCTGGATCGCGCCGGCGAAAATCTCGCTGGCGCTCGCGCTGAACTTGCTCGTCAGGACGACGAGCGGACCGGCCCAGGCCATGCCGCGGTCCTTGTCGGACTCGGTCTCGACGTTGCCACGCGGATCCTTGATCTGCACGATCGGCCCCGTGTCGATGAAGAGCCCGGTCATGTCGATCGCTTCGGGCAGGGCGCCGCCGCCATTCTGGCGCAGGTCGACGACGACGGCGTCGACGCCATCCTTCTCGAAGTTCTCGAGGATCTTCCTGACGTCGCGCGTCGTGCTCTTGTAGTCGTTGCGGCCTGTGCGCGCAGCGGCCATGTCCATGTAGAAGCTCGGCAGGTCGATGACGCCGACCTTCAGCGGCTCTGCGCTCGCGTCGCCATCCGGCGGCGGTATCGGAAAGACCTCGCCGTGAGCTTCGCGGTCGGACAGCTGGACCTTGGCGCGCTCGAGGACCAGCGTCTCCTTCGTCTTGGCCACGTCGTGGAGCACCTCGAGGCGCACGGTCGTGCCCTTCTTGCCGCGGATGAGCTTGACGACCTCGCGCAGCTTCATGTCGACGATATCGACGAGCTCGCCCTCCTGGCCTTGGCCGACGGCGACGATCTTGTCCTGCGGTTTCAGGCGTCCATCCTTGTCCGCGGCCCCGCCGGCGATGATCTGCATGACGACCGTATAGCCGTCGACGGACTGCAACGCGGCACCGATGCCCTCGAGCTCGAGCCGCATCGCGATCTCGAAGCTCTCGAGCGTGTCCGGCGACATATAGGTCGTGTGCGGGTCGAATAGCATCGTCCCGGAGGTCACGAACATCTCGATGAGCTCGTAGGCGTCCGTCTGGTGCATGCGGCGCTTGAGGTTTCGATAGCGCTTGCGGATGCGATCCTTGACGTCCTTCTCATCCTCTCCGCCCGCGACGCCCTCGAGGATCAGGAGCTTGACGTGCTTACGCCACGCCTCGGTGAGCTCATCGCTCGTGCGGGCGTACTCGTTCTCGGAGCGGTCCTTGAGGATCCTCTCGTCGACGGTGAAGTCGTGCTCGAGCTCGACGAGTCGGTCGATCTGCGAGAAACGCTCGTCGAGACGCTGGACGAAGCGCTTGAACATGCGCCAGGCGACGTCGTACTCGCCCTCGTTCAACGAGTCGTCGAGCGTATTCTCGGAAGCGGCGAATTCCTCGACGTCCGAGCGCAGGAAGAACAGCCGCAGCGGGTCGAGCGTGTCGAGGAACGAGCGGAGGAACTCGCGCGAGAACTCGTCGTCGATCGGGCGCTTGCGGATGTGGACCTGCCGCAGGTACGCGGCGATGTGCTTGGCCACTTTCTGCTGCTGCTCGGTGGGCTTCGTCAGCTGAGCGCGGATCGAGCGTATCCCCCCGAAGACGAGGGCGATGGTCACTACGAGAAGCAGTGCGGCGCGTAGAGTCGTCGAGCCAGAGTGCGGTTTCATGCGTCCGTATCTGTCGGGGGCGGTCAGTTGGGTGGCCGGGGGCCGTTCCGGCCGGCCGGTGCCTCCAGAGTTTACAGGAGACCGGCCCGGTAGTCACATAACAGGACTTCCCCGCCGGGGCGATATTACAGGGCCTTCGGAGGGGGGCGGCCTTCGAGGTCGTGGGAACCCGAAAGAGCCGGCCGTGAGCCCTTGGTTTCCTTTGGCGGCGGGGTCGAGCACGTCGAGTATGGAGTAGCCCGTTGAAGAGGGCAGTTCGGCGCGATGGCGGCCATTTCGCCCTCGCGCTCGAAGCCCTCTGCCAGCGGACTACCAGCTTCCGATCGAGGTACAGGGACACTATGCGCGCTCTGATAGCACTCTCGTGGGTGGCGGCCTGCGCCGCCGGCTCCGCGACGTCGGTCCCCGCGGGCGAGAATCCGTTCACGACCACGCTCACCCGCGGGGGCATCGTCGTCCACATCGGTTGCGGTGATGGCGAGCTGACCGCCACCTTGCGGGGCCGCGATCGCGTCGTCGTCCACGGCCTCGATTCGGACCCGGCCAACGTTCGCGAGGCCCGGTCGCTGCTTCGCGAGCGCGGCCTGTACGGCCCCGTATCCGTCGCGAAGTTCGACGGCGAGCGCCTCCCCTACGCCGACGACCTCGTCAACGCCGTGATCGTCTCGGACGCTGCGCGGTTCGACATCGCGCCGGCAGAGATCGCGCGCGTGCTGCGTCCCGGAGGCACCTCCTGGATCGAGGCGACCGCCGGCGAGTGGACGCGGAGTACCAAGCCGTGGCCGGCCGAGATCGACGATTGGTCCCACTTCTTGCACGACGCGTCGAACGACTGCACCGCCAAGGATCGACGCGTCGCGCCGCCGCAGCGCATGATCTGGCGCTGCGGGCCGCTGTGGGCGCGCAGCCACGAGCACACGTCGAGCCTGGTCGCGATGGTCACGGCCAAGGGGCGCATCTACTACATTTTCGACGAGGGGCTCACCAGCCTGACGGGCGCCGGCATTCCGGAGCGCTGGACTCTGATCGCGCGCGACGCGTTCAACGGCGTGCTGCTGTGGAAGCGCCGCCTCGATCACTGGCGCGACGGCGTCTGGACCAACCGCTCGCTGCGCGGCGTGTTGCCGTCGGTGCAGCGTCTTCTGGTCGCCGAAGCCGATCGCGTGTTCACGCCTCTGAGCCTCGCGGCGCCCGTGTCCATCATCGATGGCGACGACGGCGACGTGCTCGCCACCTGCGAGGGGAGCGGCGGCGCTCAGGAGTTGCGATGCTCGAACGGCGTGTTGCTGGTTCGGCACGGCAAGAAGGGCCTTCTCGCCTTCGACGCGCACACCGGCGTGCGGCTTTGGGCGGTAGGGGACCAGCTCGTGCCGAACACGTTGGCCGCCGGCGGGTCGCGGGTCTTCTATCAGGCTGGCGCCGTCGTCAAGTGCGTCGATTCGAGAACCGGCGACGTGTTGTGGAAGACCGCCGATGCGCCGGATGCGGCCGGCAAGGCGACGACGGATCGCAAGGGTAGAAAGGTCAAGTCGAAGAAGGCCAAGAACGCGGCCCCGATCATCGTCTGCGGCGAGTCTCTCCTGCAGAGCGACGCGACGGGCCTGCGAGCCTTGTCCGTCAGCAACGGCGACATCGCATGGGAGCGCAGGGCACGACTGAGCCAACACGCCTTCGTCGTCGACGGCAAGCTCTGGGAGCTGTCCGGCCAGGGGATGGCCGCGACCGATATCGTCACCGGCAAGAAGACTGCGTCCGTCGATGCCAGCGACGTCTTCACTCCGGGCCACCACCTGCGGTGCTACCAGGGCAAGGCGACGGTCAACTACGCGATCACTCCGAATCGCGGCGTCGAGTTCGTCAGCCTCACGGGTCGCGCGAACTCGCAGCACGATTGGGTGCGCGGGGCGTGTCGCTACGGCATCCTGCCGGCCAACGGCATGGTCTACATGTCGCCGCATCCGTGCTTCTGCTATCCCGGCGTCAAGCTGATGGGCTTCAACGCGCTGGCTGGCGGGGTGTCGCCGACCCGCACGACGGCGGCGCGGCTCGAGAAGGGACCGGCGTACGCGCCGTCGACCTCGAAACCGTTGCCGTCGACGGATTGGCCGACCTATCGTCACGACGCACGCCGCTCCGGAGCGACGGCGTGTTCGGTACCCGCGGCCGCGAAGCCGTTGTGGGAGACGAGGCTGGGCTCGCCGCTGACGCCGCCCGTCTGCGCCGCGGGCCGCGTCTACGTCGCCGCGAAGGACGAGCACACGCTCTACGCGCTCGCAGCCGTCGACGGCGCCATCGCCTGGATCTTCACCGCGGGGGGGCGCATCGACTCGCCGCCGACGGCGTGTGGTGACCGCATCCTGCTGGGTTGCGCCGACGGCCATCTGTACTGCTTGCGCGCGTCCGATGGCGCGCTGGCGTGGCGGCTGCGAGTCGCGCCTGACGAACGTCTGATCGTCAGCGACAGCCAGCTCGAGTCGGCCTGGCCGGTGCACGGCAGCGTGCTGGTCGAGGGCGATGTGGCGTACGCGACGGCGGGGCGGTCGACGTATCTCGACGGCGGCATCCGCGCCGTTGCCGTCGACGTCTCCACCGGCCGCGTGTTGAACGAGGCGACGCTCGACACGTGGTCGCGCACTCGCGACGACGCGGTCGGCAAGCCGTTCGTCGCCGGCTACCACATGGAGGGAACGCTGTCGGACATTCTCGTAGCCGAGGGCGGCCACCTCTACATGGGGCAGTACAAGCTCGACGCGAAGCTCCGCGCGCAGGACATGCCGTACGTCATTCCGGGGAAGAGCGATCCGAAGCCGAAGGCTCTCGACCTGACGGGCCAGCCCTTCTCCGACAAGACCGTCGCCAAGACGGAGGGCCTGGAGAAGCACCAGCGCGATTGGGTCGAGAAACACGTCAAGTCGCTCGCCGCGAAGCTGCGCAAGGAGCACGGCGCCTTCAACTACGGGCACCGCGAGATGGGGCGCCACGTCTTTTCGACGTCCGGGTTCCTCGACGACTCGTGGTTCAACCGCACGTTTTGGATGTACGCCGACTCATGGCCCGGCTTCTACATCGCGAACGTGTCGTCGAAGGCCGGGCAGCTGCTCGTCGTCGGAGCGAAGAAGACGTATGCGGTCCAGGCCTTCCCCGATCGCAATCTGCAGAGCCCGCTCTTCACGCCGGGAAAGAAGGGCTACCTGCTCGTCGCCGACGCGAATGACAACGAGCCGTTCCTCGAGGACCGGACGCGCGAGACGACCAAGGGCTGGGGCTTCACGCGCCGGAAGCCGCCGCTCTGGCACGATTGGGTGCCGATCCGCATGCGTGCGATGGTGCTCGCCGCCGACACGCTGTTCGTCGCGGGGCCGCCGGACGGGATCGACGCGGACGATCCGATGGCGGCGTTCGAAGGGCGGCGCGGCGCGATCCTGCGCGCGGTCCGCGCCGACGATGGCGAGACGCTCGCCGAACGGAAGCTCGCGTCGCCTCCGGTCTTCGACGGCTTGATCGCCGCGGCGGGCTGCCTGTTCGTGTCGACCGTCGACGGCAAGGTCGTCTGTCTGGGCGTATCGGGCGCCGACTCCTCGGAGCCGTAGACCATCTCGGCCGACGAGTCACCCTCGGTGGCCAGGTGAAGAATGGTCTGAATTTCCCGCCCCGCGCCCTCGACATCTTCCTTGCCGTTCACTGTATGGGTGCTACCATACAGCCAAACACCCTCCCCGGAGGCACCGTGCTGCACTTCGAGCTCGACTCTTCCAGCGGCGTTCCCGCGTACCGTCAGATCACCGATCAGGTGAGCTACTACGTGGTATCCGGCGCTCTCGAGCACGGTGCGCGGTTGCCCTCGATCCGCGAGCTGGCGAGGTATCTGCGCGTGAATCCGACCACGATCGTCAAGGCCTACGGCGAGCTCGCCCACGCCGGTGTCATCGAGCAGCGCCAGGGCAGCGGCGCCTTCGTCTGTGGGCGACCCGCCGCGCTGTCGAAGCGCGACCGGCGACGCAAGCTGCGCGAGTCAGCGCGCCGTCTCATCGTCGAGGCCGGCCAGATGGGCGCGAGTGCCGACGAGGTGCTCGAGGTCGTCGAAGCGGAGCTCGGCTCGCTTGATGATGACGCCGATTCGACGACGAGCGCTCGGCAGAGGCGGAGATGATGGAGACGACGAGGATGACCGACTGTGCGATCGATATACGCGGCCTCCGCAAGACGTTCCCGGGCGGCGTTGCGGCCGTCAGCGACCTCGACATGGCGGTCGAGCGGGGCAGCGTCTACGCGTTTCTCGGCCGCAACGGCGCGGGAAAGACCACGACGCTTCGGATCCTGATGGGCCTGCTCGAGCCCGACGCCGGCACCGCCTGCATCTACGGCGATGAGCTGCGACGGGCATCAACTCGTGCTCGCGAGCGTGTCGCGTACGTTTCGCAGACTCAGCAGCTTCACGGCGGGATGACGCTCGCCGAGCTGTGCCGCTACGTCGCGCATTTCTACCCGCGTTGGAGCGACGACGACGCGGTGGCGCTTGCCGCGCGCTTCGAGCTTCCGGTCAACCGATCGATCGGCCTGCTGTCCGGCGGCG
>CAYMRB010000013.1:9363-47465 GCA_964392615.1 uncultured Planctomycetia bacterium
CTCGCCTGGCACCGACAAACCGGCGTGATGTCCGGCGGCGAGCAGCGCAAGGTCGCGATCCTGCTCGCGCTTGCCGCGAACCCCGAGGTGCTCGTACTCGACGAGCCAGCCGCAGGTCTCGATCCGATCGCGCGTCGCGGTTTGATCGACGAGCTCGTCGACACCCTCGCGCGCGGTC
Source organism: uncultured Planctomycetia bacterium (assembly GCA_964392615.1). GTDB lineage: Bacteria > Planctomycetota > UBA8108 > UBA8108 > UBA8108 > CAYMRB01. The sequence continues at coordinate 9,542 of CAYMRB010000013.1, forward strand.
GCGGTACGACGGTGCTCTTCTCGACGCACATCGTAAGCGACGTGGAACGCCTCGCGGACCACGTCGGCTTCCTCGATCGCGGCCGCCTCGTCGCCAGCGACAGCGTCGAGTATTTCCAGACGACGATGAAGCGCGTCCAGATCATCTTCGACGGCGACGACACGCCGCCGGATTTCTCGCTGCCTGGAGCGTTGCGCGTCGAGACGAACGGTCCGGTGGTCAACGCGGTCATCCGCGTGCTCAGCGACACGCAGCTCGATTTCGTCTCTCGGGAGTTTGGCGCACGCCTGCAGGAGTTTCCGCTCGGGCTCGAGGACATCTACGTCGAGCTTCTCGGTAGCGCCGCGGAGCGCGGGGAGGCCCTGTCATGACGCAGTCTACGGACCACTTGCGCGGCCAGCTCTCGGAACCGGAGCCCTTGATTCGCTCGCGCGCGGTGCGCGGCATCCTGTGGCGCGAGTGGCTCTGGCATCGGGGGACGATCCGGGGGCTCATCGCGATCTGGTTCGTCGGCCTGTGGTTGACGCTCGTGTTCACGAATCCGTTGTGGAACCTGACCTTCGGCGTGCTGTACGCGCTCTTCCTGCCGTGTTTCGTCGCGAGCAAGGACGCGCACGAGGGGGCTGAGGAGTTCGCGTTCTCGCTGCCGCCGACGCGGTCGCAGCTGTTCGCGACGCGCCTCGCGTTCTGCGGCCTGCCGTTCGTCGCGATGCTCGGAGCAGGGCTCGTGGCGATTGCGTTCGACGTGCCGCAGGTGTTCTGGGGGCTCGTCGTCGAGAGCGGCTTCACGGAACCGTTCGATTCGCCGTTGTCGATGCCGGCGTCGTATGCCTATGCGGTGGCCGTGCCCGTTGCGATCTTCGCGTTCATGTTTGCGCTCGGTGCGGTGGCGACGGGCCGGGGGAGTGCACGTGCCGCGTGGATCGGCGGCGTCATTCTGCCGGGAATCCTCGTCGCGATCGGCCTCTTCGTCGAGACGCGCTTCGCGTCGCGGCCGACGGGGGTCGTCACGTGTCCGGCTCTCCTCGTCGCGTCCGCGGTCGTACTGGTCGCGGCGTACGCGAAGTACCTGCGCAAGGACGCCATCAGCCGGCCTCGTCCGACCGGCAGCGGCAGCTCGATGTGGATCTGGGTCGTCATCGGCACGATCGTTGTCCTCGTTCTCTTGTTCCTGACTCTGGTGCTCTCCTACCGGGGCGTGTCGATGACGAAGGAGAGAGCCGCCGCGACCGAGGAGGCGCACAGGGCGACGCTGGAGGCCGAGCGAGCTCGGGTTGAGGCTTGGCGGCAGCTCGAGACCGAGCGTGATCGCGAGCCGAGAGCGACCGAGGCGGGGCGCGGCGAAAGGGAAGGAGCGCAGCGATGATCGCGTTGATCGCACGCTGGGTCTGTGTCGGGATCGGCGCGACATTCGTCGCCCTGGTGGGCTATGCGACCTATCGCGACGTCGAGGACGCCTACGCGTTCGTCGATCGATTGCCCGCTCGACTCGACCTTCACGAGCCGACCATCGACGCGTCGGATCTGAAGCCGGAAGAGGTACAGCGCTATCTGGTGCAGTGCATCGTGCTGCGAGGGGGTAGCACGTCCGACCACACTCTTTCGGCGTACGAGTGGGATTTGAGGTGGCCGCGCGACGACGGTCGCGACGTCGACACCGCGTTGGATCTCGGTCCTGGATTGACGGCGGAGATCACCATCCGGCCGTGGACGCGTGGAACCGCGAGGGAGCGCCGGCCGTACGTGTCCGTCCGGATCCGGGCGCGATACGAGTCACAGCTTCGCAGTGGTAGTAGCAGCAGCTCACGGCCGCTCAGGGCCGGCGAGCCGTGGCTGTACGAGTTCGAGAAGGGTAGGTGGGGCCCGAATCGCGCTCTGTCGCTGGCGCGGTTCGGTCCGGTTGACACGAGCTTCGTGCTCTTGGCGCGTCCCGTCGATTCGGATGACCCCTTGCGGGCGGCGGATCCTTCCGGAGTGGAGGAGACGCTCCTGTCCGCCGCGAACGTGGTAGATCTCCGCACGCCGCCGACCACGACATTCCACGTCGGCGCTGCAGCGCTCTTCGAGGACAGCCCTTTTTCCGGGGTACTGCTGTTGGTTGCGGTGCTCTTCCTCGCGCTCGGGTTCCGGCGGCGCTCGACCGGCTTCGTCGTCGCGTCTCTTGCCGTGATGGCCTTCGTCGTCGCGGCGGATCGCGCCGTCCTGCAGACGCACCTCCGCACTCTTGCCGAGCCGACCGTCAGCGCGCCCTCGCGACAGGTCGCGCTCGACGGCTTACGCGGGACGTTCTTCTATCGCGATACCGCGGCCGACGTGCTGGAGGAGTACGGGCTGTAGCGCCGTCAATTGACCCACACCGGGCTCGAGATCGCCTCCTCGCCGTTCGCTTGCACGACGTACACCCAGTAGTACGCGGTGACGGACGGGTCGAAATCGGGATCCGTCCATCGCAGCTCGCAGGTCGTCGGCGCAGCCGGGCTGTCGGCGGACTCCTCTCCGATGTCCGCCTCCTCGACGAGGACCGTCTCGTGGCCGGTGTTCGTGCCCTTGCGAATCTTCACGATGCGGATCGGCGCCGTGCCGATGATCTCCGCCTCGACGACGGGCGCCTCGGACGTCGTGATCTCGCCGCCCATCGACTCGCCGCCGACCCGAACGTCGAGGATGATCCGGTCGCCGCTCGTAGCGTACACGCGGCGATCGTACAGGGCGCGGAAGATGTCCCCACGCGTCTTCGCGCTCGCGTGCACCGCGACGGCCGCCATGCCGATCTCCTGCGCATCCCAATCGTAGGTCGGCTTGAGATACCCGTGTCCCGGGTTTCCGAAGTGCCCGTCGGTGCTCGCGATCGTTCCGAGGCGATGTCCCTTCTGAAGGAACCTCTCGGCCCAGGCGTGACTGCGTCGGTGCTCGCTGAACACCTCGACCATGCGCTGGAGCTTCTCGCAATGCCACGCCGGATTCGCCGGTCGGCCGCCCCAATGCGGAATGACGAAGATGTCGCGGTCGCCGAGCCGCGGTACCAATCGTCGAAAGACCTCCTCGATGTGATTGACACCGCCGCTATCGCCTTCGTGAACCATCTGCAGGTTGTCGTAGTGATAGTACGAGAGGCTGCGCAGGATCGGTGGATCGGGATCGAGGAAGAAGACGTTGTGGTCCCCGCCGACGCTCGTCACGCCGCTCCACTCGTAGGCTTGAAGCGTGACGAACTCGCCATCTTCGTTCGCTGCGTTGGTGACCTTCTTCGAGTGCTCCCACATGCTCTCGGTCACCTCGAATGCGTGATCCGTCACCGCGCAGAAGTCGAGACCGGCCACGCGGCGCGCGAAATCGTAAAACGCCTCGACCGTGCCACGGCCATCGGAGAAGAGCGTGTGCCCGTGCAGGTCGCCCCAGAAGATTCTCTGCGCCGGCGGTGTGTCGTGAACGCGCAGCGGATTGCCGCGTGCGCTTTGATCTCCCTCTTCTTCTTCGGCCGTCACGATGACGATTCCGGGCGTGGCGAAGCGCAGCCCCTCGAAACGGAACGCGCCGCGATCCGACGCCGTGAAGCGGTGTGACGCCGCCAGCGTTGCGTCTGCGTGGTCCGCGGACAGGCGTACGACGCCGCGGAAAGACGTTGCCGGATTGCCGTAGCGATCCTCGGCTCGCACGAGACACCAGACCGGTTCGCCGACGGCCGCAACCGACGGCATGACGACGCTCAGACGAGACGGCTGCGCGGCGACGACCGAGACGGACGGCTGCGTCGCGAGCGGGAAGTAGAAGCCTCCCTCCTGCGGTCCGGCCCAGACCTTGAACACGAAGCGGCATTCGTCGAACGGCTGCGCTCGCATGCCGGGCCCGCCGCCGCTCGTGTCGCCGAACGTGATCTCGAGTCGATCGTCCGGTGCCAGTCCGGGCTCGCCGATCTGCAGGTCCAGCACGTTCTGCCACGGGAAGTACGGCCCCATGAATCGCGTGGCCTTCGCACCGTCCAGCGTCTTGCCGTTGAACTCCCCGGTGACGCGTACCGCGGCGCCGCTGGATGCTCGTACGGTCACCCAGCCGGCCTGTGTGGGGTCGGCGATCTGCGGCACGCTCCAATGGTGCAGATGGCGAAACGCGACGCGCACGCCGCCGCCGGGATGGACTCCCGCGCGTCCGGCCGTGTAGATCAGCCGCCACGTTCCGTGCTGCATCACCTCGATTTCCCGCGGTCCTTCGAGCCGGGCGCTACCGACGTCGAGACGCTGACCTGCCGCGACGGCCAACGCCTCCGTTCGAAACGGTGCCAGGGACTCGAACTCGTGCGGTGGGCTCGCGCAGCCGTTGGCGAGGAGCACGAGCGTGACAGGCAAGAGCCGTGGCAGGAGCCGGACACCTCGGACGCAACGGGTCGACGCGGTGGCGGTCGAGGAGCTGTTCGTGTGGGGCATCACTGGCAGAATCTTCGTTTGCTCGAGCGCTGTCAACTCGGTTCGTCTTCGCGAGGTCGACCTTCGTCGCGGCTGAGGGGGTCGTGGAAGCAGTGAAGGGCGATTCGTCCGATTGGCTCGAGCTTCTGAACCTGACGTTCGACCTCGTCGATCTCGACGGCTGGTACTTGACCGACGACGACGCCGTGGCGAGGTTCGGGCTGTGTGCGGATTCCGGGGTGCCCGAGCGTGTGCGCGTCGTAGACGGTATCTCTCGGTAGGGTGGAAGTTCTGCGCGACTCGCGCCCGGCGTCGGGGTTCACCGGACGCACGACGCGGGGTCGAAGCCGAGAGGACGGACCATGAGCGAACGAACAGATAGAATCCCCACCGCACGCTTTGCGTTCGTCGCAGGCGCCCTGGCCTTGATGATTGTCGCGTTCATCCCGCGCCCGGCGGCCGGGCAGGCTGCGAATCAGATCCTCACCGTCTCCCCCGACTCCGCGGAGGCCGGCACGAGCGGGCTGACGGTGACGCTGACGCTCGATACCGACACGCCGCCGGCGCCGCCGGAGAACGTGCAGGCGGCGAGCGTGAGAATCGCCAACGTCGCGGCGACGTCAGCGTCCCGGCCGGACCGATACACGATCAGCGCCGTGTTCGACATCCCGGCCGGCGAGACGAGCGGCGCCAAGGACGTCGAGGTCACCTTCCCGACGCCGAACGGGCAGCTGACGTTTTCCAGGGCCAGTGGGTTCACGGTGACCGGAGGTGGTGGAGGGCCGCCCGAGGTGCCCGACCTTGCGTACAGAATCGTCGATACCGGACAGGACGCGTGCTTCAACACGCGCTCGGAGACCGCGCCGCCCGCATCCGGTCAGCCGTTCGCGGGGCAGGACGCGCAGACCGCGGGCCATCAACCGGAGTACGTCGTGAGCGACGATGGCCTGACCGTCTACGATGCCGTGACGGGACTGACCTGGCTGCGCAGTCCCGATACCGATGGCGACGGTGACATCGACAGCGGCGACAAGCTGACGTGGACCGAGCTGCAGGCCTACTCCGGCGCACTGAACGACGCGACGTTCGGCGGCTTCGACGATTGGCGGACGCCGACGATCAAGGAGCTCTACTCACTGATCGATTTCCGCGGCACGGATCCGAACGCCGAGAGCGACGATCCGACCGGGCTGACACCATTCATCGATGCGGAAGCGTTCGAGTTCGCGTACGGAGACATCCCCGCTGGCGAGCGCATCATCGACTCGCAGTACTGGACGAACACCGCGTACGTCAGCACGACGATGAACGGCAGCGCGACGGTCTTCGGCGTCAACTTCGCCGACGGTCGCATCAAGGGCTACCCGCGCGACACCGGTGCCGGAGGGCGGCCGCACACCAGGTTCGCTCTGTGCGTGCGGGGCAACGCGGACTACGGCATCAACGCGTTTGTCGACAATGGCGACGGCACGATCACCGACCGCGCCACCGGGCTCATGTGGCAGCTGGCGGACAGCGGCGAGGGCTTCGACTGGGAGGGGGCGCTCGCCTACGCGGAGGATCTGGATCTGGCCGACCACCGCGACTGGCGCCTTCCGAACGCGAAGGAGCTGCAGAGCATCCTCGACTACACGCGCTCGCCGGACACGACGGCGTCGGCCGCGATCGATCCCGTGTTCGACGCCACGGCGATCACGAACGAGCGGGACGAGGTCGACTATCCGTCGTACTGGACGGGCACGACGCACATCCGCCACGGCGGCGTCGGGGCCAATGCGGTCTATGTGGCGTTCGGCCGCGCGATGGGATACATGAATCGCAATTGGCTGGACGTCCACGGCGCCGGCGCACAGCGCAGCGACCCGAAGGCCGGCGATCCGGCCGACTTCCCGACCGGTCGCGGGCCGCAGGGCGACGCGATTCGCATCTACAACCACGTGCGCTGCGTTCGCGATGCGAGCATCGATCCCGAGACGACCTTCCGACGCGGCGACGCCAATGACGACGGCGGGTTCGATATCTCGGATTGCGTCTACACGTTGTCGTTCCTCTTCTCGGAAGACTCGTCGATCACCTGCCTCGACTCGGCCGACGTCAACGACTCCGGCCGCGTGGACATCTCCGATGCGATCTACTCGCTGGGCTTCCTCTTCCAGGGCGGACCGGCGCCGCAGGGGCCGTTCGGCGAGTGCGGGACCGATCCGACGGCGGACGACTTGACGTGCGACGCGTCCTCCGGATGTTCTGGCCAATGAGGTCACCTCTCCCACTCAGCCTTCTGCTCGTCATCTGCGCGACTCGGGTCGGTGCCGTCGAGTTCCTCCGCGGCGACACCAATGCGGACGGGCGCGTCGACGTGAGCGACGGCATCGTGACGCTCGCGTACCTCTTCCAGGACGGAGCGGCGCCGAGCTGCGACTCAGCTGCCGATGCGAACGACTCCGCGGCGGTGGATCTAAGCGACGCGGTCTTCACCTTCAGCTTCCTCTTCACGGGTGGCCCCGCGATCGCGCCGCCGTTTCCGGCGTGTGGTGAGGACCCGACGGCCGACGCGCTGACGTGTCTCGCGTTCGCGCCGTGCGAAAGCGTCGCGCCGACCCGGGCCCCCAACGTCTTGCTGATTCTCGCGGACGATTTCGGTGTGGACGTCGCTCCGTGCTACGGCAACGGGGCCATGGCGCCGATGCCGACGGTCGAGTCGCTCTGCGCTTCGGGGGTCGTGTTCGACAACGTCTGGTCTGCGCCGCTCTGTTCACCGACACGCGCGACCATCCTGGCCGGTCGATACGGTTTCCGCACCGGAGTCGTCGGGGTCGGAGGAGCCGCTGGTTCGTTGCCGCTGGGCGAGGTCACGATTCCGGAGATCCTCGACGCCGCGTCGGACCACGCCCATGCCTGCATCGGCAAGTGGCATCTCGGTGCGCGCCGGGAGTCGCGACCGAACGACAACGGCTTCTCCTACTACGCCGGATCGCTCGCCGGTGGCGTCGACGACTACTTCGCGTGGGACAAGACAGTGAACGGCGTCACGAGCCGGACGACGGTGTACGCGACGACCGACGCGGTCGACGAGTCGATCGCCTGGGTTCGCGCCCAGGAGACAGCCGAGCGGCCCTGGTTTCTGTGGTTGGCATTCAACGCGCCGCACTCGCCGCTTCACGCCCCCCCGGACGACCTGCACGGGTTCGAGCTCAGCGGTACCGAGGCCGACATACGGGCCAGGCCGCGCGCGTACTACGACGCCGCGCTCCAGGCGATGGACACCGAGCTCGGGCGCCTGCTCGCCAGCCTGAGTGACGACGCCCGTTCGCGTACGAACGTGGTGTTCCTGGGCGACAACGGAACGCCGGGTCGGGTCGCCGCCGATCGGGACCGGGCCAAGGACTCGCTCTACCAGGGCGGTGTCCACGTGCCGATGGTGATTTCCGGCCCCGCGGTCCTGGCAAGCGGGCGAAGGGTGGAGTCGCTGGTGAACACGACGGATCTGTTCACTACGATCCTCGAGCTCACGGGCGTCGACGTCGAGTCGGCCCTGCCGCCGAGGTCGGGGACGGACTCGGTCAGCGTCGTGCGGTATCTCGAGGCCCCAGAGTCCGGCGCGCGGCGTGACTATCTGGTGACCGAGCTCTTCGGCGAGAACGAAGAGCGACACGGACGCGCGATACGCGACGTTCGCTACAAGCTCATCCGCTTCGCGTCCGGCGACCGCGAACTGTACGATCTCGTCGTCGATCCCGACGAGCGGTCCGACCTCTTGCTGTCGTCGCTGGGTGCAGACGTCGCGGCGCGTCTGGACGACCTGGCCCGCGAGCTGGACGCGCTCCTGGCCAGCGAGGGGGAGCTTCGCTGACGCCGTCTCGAGTCCGCCCGGATCCACCCCTCCGGTGGACGCGACAGGCCGGCGCAGCGTATCGTCGATCGGGTCTCGAACAAGCCGGCCACCCGTAGAGGACCTCGCATGCTCGACTCGACGATACGCTGGCGGACTGCGCCCGCTTGCTGCATCCGTGGAATCGCTCTCGCCCTCGCCCTCGCCCTCGCGGCCGTGTCCGCGCGCGCTGCTCGTGCGGCCGACGAGACGGGTCGTCCATCGCGTCCCAACATCGTCCTCATCATGGCGGACGATATGGGCTACACCGACGTCGGGTGTTACGGCAGCGAGATCCGCACGCCGAATCTCGATCGCCTGGCCGCGGGCGGCGTGCGGTTCACGCAGTTCTACAACACGTCGCGTTGCTGTCCGACACGTGCGGCTCTCCTGACCGGTCTGTACTCGCATCAAGCCGGCATCGGCCTGATGACCGGCGATCGCGGCTGGGATGCCTACCGCGGCGATCTCAACCGTCGCTGCGTGACGATCGCCGAGGCGTTGCGGCCGGCAGGGTATCGCAATTACATGTCCGGCAAGTGGCACGTGACGAAGCACGTGTCACCGCAAGGGCCGAAGCACAACTGGCCGATCCAAAGGGGCTTTGACTGCTTCTACGGCACGATCATCGGCGCCGGCAGCTTCTACGATCCAGCGACGCTGTGTCGCGACAACGACTACATCACACCGGTCAACGACTCGAGCTATCGCCCGGAGCACTTCTACTACAGCGACGCGATCAGCGACAACGCGGTCGAGTACCTGCGCAGCCACCGCGCCGAACACGGCAGCAAGCCGTTCTTTCTGTACGTGTCGTACACCAGCGCGCATTGGCCGATGCACGCGCCGGAGGAGGACATCGCGCGCTACAGGGGCAAGTACGACGACGGCTGGACACCGATCCGCGAGGCCCGCTTCCGCCGCGCGCAGGAGCTCGGTGTCCTCGATGGCAAGTGGAAGATGTCGCCCGACGCCAGGAGCTGGGACCAGGTCGAGCACAAGGCGTGGGAGATCCGCTGCATGGAGGTCTACGCGGCGATGGTCGACCGCATGGACCAGGGGATCGGGAGGATCGTCGATGAGCTGCGCCGGCAGAAGGTCCTCGACGACACGATCGTTATCTACTTGCAGGACAACGGCGGCTGCGCCGAGGGCTACGGTCGGCGTTCGAATGCGGAGAGAATTCGCGGCGTGAAGCACGAGCCGCTCGGACCGAACGACTTCCAGAAGAAGATCTGGCCGCCGATGCAGACGCGCGACGGCCGGCCCGTGCGTACCGGACCTCCCGCGATGCCCGGTGCCGAAGACACCTTCGTCGCGTACGGTGTCGGCTGGGCGAACGCATCGAACACGCCGTTTCGCGGCTTCAAGCACGACGGCTACGAAGGCGGCATCAGCACGCCGTTCATCGTTTACTGGCCGCGCGGCATTCCCGCGGCGCGACGCAACTCGATCGTCCACGAGCCGAGCCATCTGATCGATCTGATGGCGACGTTCGTCGACGCATCGGGTGCGCGGTATCCGAGCGTCGTCGCAGGCGAGAAGATCCAGCCGATGGAAGGCGTCAGCTTGCTCCCGGCGCTGTCGGGCAAGCCGCTCGCGCGCCAGGCGCCGCTCGGCTTCGAGCACCACGGCAACCTCGCGCTGCGCGACGGGCGGTGGAAGATCGTCTCCGCCTACCGCCGCAACCAGCCGACGCGGTGGGAGCTCTACGACATGGACGTCGACCGCACCGAGCTCGAGGACGTGTCGACGAAGCACCCCGAGAAGAAGCAGGAGCTCATCGCGAAGTGGCACGCGTGGGCCGATCGAGTCGGCGTGCAGCCGTGGCCGTTCTAATCGCGCAATCCAGCCACCGCGCTGAGCGAGATCGAGGTGTCGCTCGAGCGCGGTGACTCGTCTTGACGACCGGCGGCACTAGCCTAGCGCTAGGCTAGGCGGCCTGGCGGCGCCTCTGCGCACGCCGTCGGCGCGCGGCGAGCACGCCGCCCACGCCGAGGCAGATCGACGCGAGGGCCCAGCTGGCCGGCTCGGGGATGGCGATGAGCTGGCTCTGGGCGAGATCGCCAGCATGGGAGCCGCTCGCGAACGAGATGTTCATGACGCGGACGCTGCCGATGTCGGTCCAACCGGAGCCGTTCGCTTCGGAGATCCACGCGAGCGCCTGGGCGTCGCTCGTGCTGGTGAGCTCGTGTTCGAGAACCCAGATCGCACGCTGCAGGCTATTGGCCGAATTCCGGCGCGCGGTCGAGTTCGCCACATAGCTGTAGTTCGACAGCGTGCCCGTGTGGAACTGCCAGTACAGATAGGCCGTCTCGGGCGAGATGGGGTCCGGGCTGGGACCTCCGACGCCACCATCGATCGCCACGCCGGATATGCTGTCCACGTGGAACGTGTCGGTGAAGTTGAGGTACTCGTTCCTCTCGACGCAGAAGACGCGCATCAGCTCGCCCTCCGAATCGCCGACGACGTCGACGCCGAACTCGCCGCCGCCAGTGGTCCCCTCTCGGTTGATGAACTGGATCACGTCACCCACGTTGATCTGCCCCGCCTCGACGGTCCCGAACACGGTCAAGAAGGTCACCGCAAGTGCCGCTAGTACAATCCGTCTCATGATCGAGTTCCCCTCCTCGTTGCCGCCCGAGCTCCAGCCGTTTGTCAGCGATAGGAGCATACGAGAGCCGCAAGCGGCTCCTCAGCCTATCTACTCCCTCGTTTACTATGCACCTACTGCTAACCTGAAACGCAGCCTCGGCCAAGGCCGGTTCCGATAAGGCCATCGATTCTCGGCCGTCAGCGCGAGGTGGGCTACCGCGTTCGCGTCGTCCCCTCCTGACGCGTGGCCAACTCGCGTCGGCTACGGCGCTCGATCGCCTCGGACTCGAGGCGCTTGCGCCACCACGTGAGGTACTCCGCGCACGGCTCCGACCCGAGCATGTCCTCGCGCGGCTTCGCGGCCAGCTCGCGGCTCCAACCTCGCACGACCTCGAGGGCGGCGCGGTAGCGCGGATTGTCCGTCGACTTGAACGCGAACCCGTCGCAGAGCCCGAGACCGCCGGCGTTTTCGGCGAGAGGTCCGCGCAAGAGCCGACTTTGTTCGGGATGAGTCAGGTTGATCAGGACGGCGTTCGTCGTGTCGTAGCGCTGGGCGACGCGCCACTCGAAGCCGCGGCCCGCGCGCTTTCGTCCGAATGCCGACTCGGGTAGCCCCGGCGGCGCTGAGGGTTTGTGGCAGCTGCTGCACGCATCGCCGAGCGCGCGCCAGAGCGGACCCGCGTCGTTCACGATGCAGCGCCCGAACGGTGCCTCGTAGCGCGTGATCGCGTAGGTGCCGTAGTACGGCGCGCCGAGGTCGATCCAGGCGATGAGGCGATCCTTCTCTTCGGCGGTCAGCTCGACGTCGTAGTGCCCTTTCTCGAGCAGTCGGATCAGCGGACTCGCGATCGCGCCGACCGACCGCGGGCGGATCTCCGGCGGGTCCGATCGGGTGCCCGCCACGGTCACGAACGGGCGAAGGTTCTCGTAGCCGAGGCTGAACGCATCCGTCTTGTCGGCGCGCAGGTCGATGCCGCGCGCGTCGTTCTGATCGTGGCAACCGATGCACGCGCGATCGAGCACCGGCTGCACGTCCTCGTGGAAGTTGAACGGTCGGTCGGTGGCGCACCACGCCGGATCCGGCACGTGCGGCTTCCGCGCGAGCGCCTTTTCGAACGTCGAGCGCGGCGCCTCCTGCTTGCGATCATGACAGCCGACACACGACCTGACCTCGCCGGGCTGCAGCGTCACCCAGCTGCGCTCCCACTGGATCGCCTTGCCGTCCGCATCCAGCGGCTGGAAGTACACGGCCCGGTTGGCCGGCACCTTGAAGACCGCCGTGCCTTCCGGATCGACAGGCACCGTGCCGATGACCCGCTTCGCGTCCCACGAGCTGTTCAGGCCCATCGGAGGCGTGCCGTCCATGCCCGCCCATTGCTTCGTGCCCGCGGGGCGGAAGAGAAGCTCGATGACGCGCAGCGCCTTGACCGCGCCGCGCTCGACGCCCTCCATCGCCGATCCTCGGTAGACGTCGACCAGGCAGACCGTCGCGTCAGTCGCGTCGAAGTCGACTCGCGACGGCACGACGGGCGGTCGTGGCCGCGGTCGTAGCGGCATCGGCGACAGGCAGGAGATCCCGGCCTCCTCGTACACCGGCACCCGATTGCCGAACGTGTCGATCAAGCAGATGCCGAAATGCTCCTTGCCCCGCGGCTTGCACGAGACCAGGAAGAAGCGATCGGAGAGCGGGTACGGGTACTGGTAGACCGCCGGCAGGCGCTGCCAGTACATCTCGTTCTTGATCGACTCGATCTTCCGCGCCGGCCAGATGTGCACGCAACCGGCTGTCTCCTCGGCTCCGAGGTCCGGATCGAAGATGCCGATCTCGCCGCACTGATCGACGTTGTGATGGCCGGAGAGCGTGCAGACGATGCGGTCGCTTCCCGGAATCGCCCGCGCGTGCAGCATCGAGATCGGCCAGAACGAGTTGTTGCCGTAGAAGGCCTCGTGTCCCGTTCCGTCGGGCCGCATCGTCGCGAGCCCCTGGACGTGGAGCACCCATCGGTCGTTGTACTCCCAGCGCGTGAAGATCACGCGGCCGTCGTTCAGGACCGTCGGAAAGTTGTCGTGGACGTGATTGATGGTGAGGCGGTGGATGTTCGCGCCGTCACGGTCCATCCGGTACAGGTTCGACACCGGCGTCGGGAAGCAATCGACCGTCTGCACGCAACGAGTCGAGTTGAAGACGATCGAGTCGTCCGGCAGATAGCAGCCCTCGTAGTCGGCGAAGCCGGGATCCGTCGTCAGCTGTCGGATCGCTCGATCCCCGACGTCGATCTCGTAGAGGTGGTAGTCGTCGTCATCGAGACTCTTCTTCTGAGCGAACAGGACGCGTGCGCCGTCGAAGTGGATCTCCGGATCGCGGATGACGCCGGACGGGCAATCGATGAGCACGTCCAAGGTGTCGCTCGTCCACGGCGTCGACAGCGTGCATAGCGAAGATCCCGGACGAAAGACGCGATGGCCGTTCGCCTGATCGCGGAACCAGCTCAGCGTTTCGTTGTACGCGTAGTGCCCGCCGCCCCAGCCGAGTGAGTGCCGTCGCACGAAGAGCAGCCTGTCGAACCGCAGGAGCGGATTCTCGATGAGGAGCGCGCGTCGTCTCAGTGCGGCGAGCTTCGTCGCGTCGACATCCGCTGCGTTCCTCAACGCCGCGAGCCCGGCGCGCAGAGTGCCATCGCGATCATACGAATCAGGGTACTCCTCGACGAGGAACGCGATCGCTCGGCCGAGCGAGTCGATATCGCCCTCATCGGCCGAGGCGACGGAAGCGAGCCACGGGGCGAGCAGGACGGCCGCGCAGGCCATCGTTCGAGTCGGCCATCGGGGGGGCATGAGTCGGATGCTATCGATGTCCGCACCGACCATCCAGCGTCAGCGCAGCGGCGCTACTCGAACGCGACCTGCACCTCTAGGATCCCGACGCATTCGCGACGCAGCGGTGTCATGTGGATGCGGATCGCGTCGCAGCTCAGCGGCGCCGCGGGACGCACGACGTTGTACTGGTTGACCTTCGCCCCGTAGCGATCGGTCGCATGGAGCTGGAATGGCTGCCAGCGTCCGTCCTGCTCGACCTCCAGCGACCACTTTCTCGGGAGCCAGACGTCCTGGCGGTCGTGCATCCAGTACACGCCGACGCTGCGCACCGACTTCGTGCCGTGGAAGCGCGCTTCGACCCACTGCGGAGTTCCCTTCTGCGGCCGGCTGGACCACCGTGGCACCGTCTTGCCGCTGGACCACCTCGGCTCCTTGCCGTCGCCGACCGCGGCGGTCGTGTCGAGCGGCGACGTGTGCGAAGCGGTGATCGACGCGAAGATGCTCTCATTCGGCAGTCGGTGGGGGTCGTACACCGCTAGCTCCTTCTGGCGCGGAAACCAGACGGTCATCGAGCTCACGCCGCGGTTATTCCACGCGTAGTACGGTGTCAGGACTGCCGTCGTCGACTCGACGCTGCCGTCGGCGGTTACCGCCTTCGCGGGCACACGGACCTGGGGGAAGGAGATGGTGTTGAACGTGTGCGTCACGGGAACGGCCTTCTTCGCGGCGGCGAGATCGTCGAACAAGAGCCTCTGCGTCGCCCCGCCGTTGTCGACGCCCTCCGCGCAGAGCACGAACGGGCCGCGAGTCAGGGCGACGCGATTCGTGTTGGCCGTCACCGCCGCATGGCACTCGCTGACGCGCACCGGCATCGGCAGCTGTAGCTCGACCTTGTTGCTGGTGCGCCACTCGCGGTCGATCGATACGAACCCCTTCTCGACGCGCGTCGCGACGGGACGGCCGTTGACGGTGACCGTCACGGCTTGATCGCTCGCGCGCGCGAAGCGATATAGCTCGCCCGGAACGAAGCGGTCGCGCGTCCACGTCGGAATGCGCAGGAGCAGGCGAAAACGGGTCGGCTTCTCCGGCGCGAGGAAGACGCTGACCTTGCCGTCGTTCGGATACAGAGTCTCCTGATGGACGCGTACCCGCACGCCGCCGATCTCGACCGTCGTGTTGCTCTCCGCGTAGAACGTCAGGTACAGGTCGCGATCGTCGTGGGCGTACATCATGCCGGGCACCTGCGGAATCAGCCGCGCCATGTTCGACGGGCAGCACGCGGTGCCGAACCAGGGCGCTCGCCCCGCCGTGCCGTGGTTGAACGGGTGCTTGCCGACGCCGGTCGTGTGCGACGGGTACAGGTAGCCGTTCGAGTGTTGCGCGGCCGCGATGAGGTCGGCGAGCTCGTCGAGGCGGCCCTCGAGCTCCGGATCGCGCCGCAACTGCAGGAGGTATGCAGCGCCCTCCATGACCTTGTACAGGTCCGAGTCGATGAACCGGTGTGGGCGGTGCCCCTTGACCTCCTTACCGGCGAGGAAGTCGCGCGCTGCCTTCAGGTGCTCGACGCCCGGGCGCGTGCGTTCGAACGCGAAGGGCACGAGGGTCTCCCGTTGCGTGACAAGCCGTGGCCGCCAGAAGTCGCTCGTCATCTCGACTTCGTTGAAGGGCACCGGCTCGAGCGGGTAGTCTGCCGCTGACGCATTGCCGTTTTGCAGCGAGGCGAACACCGTGACGACGATTACAGAGAAGTGCTTGGCGTGCATCGGGACACTCTGACTCGTGAACGTCGATCGCTACGCGAACCGTCGCAGGATCGACAGACACTGACCGCGGTAACTGCCGCCGAACAGGTTCAGATGGTTCAGCACGTGGTACAGCTTGTAGATTTCGAGGCGCTCGTCGGCGCCGGGCGCAAGCGGCCACACTTCCTCGTACGCGGCGTAGAACGCACCGGAGAAGCCGCCGAAGAGCATCGTCATCGCGAGGTCGGCCTCGCGTCGACCATGGTATGTCGCCGGATCGATCAGCACCGGCTGTCCCGCGTCGTCCGCCAGGTAGTTGCCGCCCCACAGATCGCCGTGTAGCAGACAGGCGGGTTCGTCGGGCTCGCTGATGAGCTCGTCGAGCCGGTCGAGCAGGGCCTCGCCGAGGCGATCGAATGTCGCGTCGGTCAGCCCGCGCTCGCGCGCGAGCCGCAGTTGGAAGCCGAGCCGGTGCTCGCGCCAGAACTCGCACCAATCGCCGCACCAATCGTTTGGCTGCGGCGTCGAGCCGATCCAGTTCGCCGACTCGAAGCCGAAGCGCTCGGTGCGGCTCTGACGGTGGAGCTCGGCGAATTGCTGTCCGAAGACGGTGAAGAAATCGTTGCGCTGGCCCCCGGGCTCGATCGCCTCCATGACGAGGAACGGCGCGACCGCGCTGCCGGCCTGCCCGCCCGTGCCGATCGGCCGCGGCACGCGAATCGCCCCGACCGCCGCGAGCGCCCGCAGGCCTTCTGCCTCCCGATCGAACATTCCGTCGAGCGGCGCGGAGTTCGCCTTCACGAAGAAGGGCCGACCGTCCTCGAGCGCGATGACACGCGCGTCGTTGATACAGCCGCCGCCGGACGCCTTGACCGTCGCGATGCGCGCCGGCTGGCCGGTCTCGGTCGTGATCAACTGCTCGACTGCGGCGATGAGCGCTTCGTTCATGGTGGTCGATCAGCTCTTGCGTTCGAGCAGGTGGTCGACGATCGCCGGGCAGGCCGACTCGATCATGTCGAGGACGTGTTCGAAGCCCCGCGCGCCGCCATAGTACGGATCGGGGACGTCGATCTCGCTCCCGTCGGGAAGAAACTCGCTGAGCAGGCGCACCTCGGCGCGCCGGCGTTCGCGAGCGACGCCGTGTCGTTCCAGCGCGTGGATGTCTTCCAGGTTCTCGCGGTCCATTGCGACGACGAGATCGAATCGGTCGAGGTCCGCCGGCTCGATCGGTCGCGCCCGGCTCAGGAACTCGTAGCCACGGCGTTCGCCGGCCTCGCGCATGCGCGGATCCGGGCGTTTGCCCGCGTGGTACGAGATCGTGCCGGCCGAGTCGACGCGAATGCGCTCGTCGAGGCCGCGATCGCTGACGACGTGGCGCATCACCGCTTCGCCGGTCGGCGAGCGGCAGATGTTGCCCATGCAGACGAAGAGGACGCTGGTGGGGTCGGATCGGTTCATGGCGCGCATTATATCCGAGCTGCGCGGTGGCTCCGACCCCTCGTCGCTCAACGGGCTGTCAATCTGCGCGCTGCCACTGCGAGCCGTCGATGAACTCGACGCGATCGACGCGCACCGCGATGCGCTTCGTCTCCGCCGGCATGAAGAACGCGGTGGCCTCCGTGTCGGCCGTCGCGCCCTTCGCGGCGAGCGGCTGGTGCCCCTGGGCGGTGAACGTACCCTGCAGCGTGTGCGGGAAGTCCTTCAGCGTCTTGCCGTGCTCGTCGAGATAGCCGAGCTCGACATGGGCGGTGAGCACGACCTTGTTCGAGTGATTCTTGACGCGAACGTTCACCTTGGGAAACTGCGAGTCGCGATCGGCGAATCCGAGGAAGCGAACGACGATCGGCGCATCCCACGAGCCGAACGCCAGCGGCTCGATCTTCTCCGGCATCTCCGACCACCGCGCGAGCGGCACGTCGCGGAGCGCGAACGGATACTCGAGGACGCGGCGCTTCGTCACGAGCTTCATGCGCACCTTCGCCGGCGGCTCGCGCGTTTGCACGCTGAGCTGCATCCAGTCGCCACCCCAGCTCGTCGCGCCCTGCGACAGGACCTCGAGATCGTCGCCTGCCGAGTTCGCCGTCTCGAATCGCACCGCGACGTCCTCGAGCGTCGACCGACGGCCGTGGACCTCGAACGTGGTCTGCTTGCCGGCTTCCTTGACGACGACACGCAGGCCGCCGGCCTCTTGCTCCACGCCCTGTCGCGGCGTGTCGAACTCGAGCGACGTCACTGCGGTCGGCAGCACGAGCCGTTGCGTGCCGCGGATCTCGCGGATCGATGGCACGTCGCGCAACAGGTTCTTCAGGTCAACCGTCGTCGTGTTTTCGAGCGCCTTGCCGCGGGCGTAGCCGCCGCCGAAGTAACGGACGTCTTCCCGCGCCTTGAGACTGCGCCCCTGGGCGTCGACGACGGGGCCGAACGCGATCGCCTCGCCGAAGTCCTCGAGCAGCGAGAGGATGCCCGGATCGATCCCGAACGCTCGGACGCCGACGGTCGCTCGGCCCGTGCCGTGCGGGGCGTTCTCCTCGAGATCGTCGATCGAGACCACGAACGGCCCCGCGTACGCGACCGGCCAGCGTCGCGGCCCGGAACGCAGCGTGATCGTGCGGCCGTCGCGATCGTCGAACGCCGACATCTGCAGTGACGGGAAGACCGGATGGAGTCCGTTCTCGGCACAGACGGCGTCGATCGCCTCGAGGAACGACCGCCCCTTCAGGCGCGAGGTGACGGGGCCCTCGAGCTGGCTCGCGTGCTCGGCCGCATCGACGCGCAGGTCGACCGCGGTCGCGAGCGTCTCGAGCACGTCGATCGCTCGGCCGCCGGCGAGCTCCTTCCTGACGCGCCACTGACTCGCGAATCCCTCATCTCCGACGGCGTGTAGCGCTCGGAATGCGGCCTTCTTCCGCTCGCGCTCCCGACGCTGATGGTCATTTGCAGCCTGCTCGAACGACTGCTTCATCGCGCTGCCGATCCCCTCGGCTATCGCCTGCATCATCGTGTCGATCGTCTCGAAGTTGACGGTCATCTCGGCACCGCCGGGCAGCGACACCGTGGCGCCGTAGACGCGCCACGAGTCGTTCTCCTGCCGCATGCGGAGCGTGATGTTCTGGTCGCGTCCGTCCTGCGTCGCGGCGACGGGCACCTCGGCCGTGGTGCCGTCTTCCGAGACGACAGCCTTGCCGACGTCAGCGCGTCCGAACTTCGCATCGTGCAGCTGGAAGCCCGAGCCCGACTCGAGAGCCTTGCGCGCCCTCTCTGTCAGGAACGACGTGAATCGCTCGCGATCGCCGCCGTTGCTCGCGGCGAAGAAGGCCTCGGCGACGGACTCCGGCGACGAGCCCTCCGCCGCGGCGGAGCCGGTCGACGATCCGCACGACGAGGCGACGAGGGCGAGCGACAGGACGACAGCGGCGACACAGGTGATGCGCAACATGATTCGCGTTCCCGACAACGGTCCGGTAATCCAGCGAGCCCCGACACGAGAAGGACCCGACGGCAGAATCTACCATCGGGTCCTTCTCGAGGCCGATCGGCGTTGGTTATCGCGCCATGGTCAGTCCTTGGCGTCGAAGTCCAGCGGCCGGATCCAGATATTGCGGAAGCGCATCTTCTGGCGATCGCCGTGGTCCTGGATCTGCAGGTGGTCCGCCACGATGGGTTTGCCCTTCTCGTCGACGACGTCTCGCCCCTGGTACTTCGCGCGATCGCGCCAGCGGACCGGCCCGTAGATCTCGGCGTTGTGCTGCACGAGCACGCCGTTGAGGAACGCGGTGAAGCGACCCGGCTCGATGACCTTGACGTCCTTGCCGTCCAGCTCGAGGCGTGGGCGACGGAAGATGATGTCGTACGTCTGCCACTCGCCCGGCGCGCGGCACGCGTTGGCGAGCGGCGGGTGCTGACCGTAGACCGCCCCGACATAGCCGTCGGCGTACGTCGGGTTGTCGTGGTTATCGAGTACCTGCATCTCGTACCGGTTCATGAAGATGATGCCGCTATTGCCGCGGTGCTGGTCCTTCTTGCCGGGCGGCGTCGGCGTGCGGAACTCGAGGTGCAGCTGGCAGTCGCCGAACTTCTGGCGCGTCATGATGCTCCGCGTGTGGTTGAGCTCGGCGTAGCCGTCCTTGACCGTCCACTCCGCGTCGGCGCCGTTCCTCTTCATCCACTTCGACAGATCGGTGCCGTCAAACAGGACGATCGCGTCCGCCGGCGCATCGCAGGGCTTCGCGGCCGGGGCCACCTTCGTCGGCTTCGGGCGGTTCAAGTCGTGGACGAACCACTTCGAGTGGTACTGCTTCGGCAGGCCCTTGTGCCACGCGGCGTGCTTGTCGCCCTTCGAATCGTCGGCGAACGCGTCCTCCCAGACGGTGTACGTCGTGAGCAGAACGCAGACGGCGGACAGGAAGACGGCCCACTTGGTGATCGTTTGTTGCTTCATGTGTGGCTCTCCGGGGGTTTTCTCCGATGGGCATCGCAGCCCTGCAGACCCGCCATCCTACGCCGAGATCCGCCTGCGGGGAAAGATCGGGCTCTCCGGCGGTCAGTCCGTCTCTTCGGCGTCGACGACCCGGCGCAGGTATCCGCCGTAGCCGCTGCCCTTCATCGACTCCGCGAGCTCGGCGAGCCGCGCGCGGTCGATGAAGCCCATCTTGTGCGCGACCTCCTCGACGCACGCGATCATCAGGCCCTGGCGTTCCTGGATCGCGTGCACGAAGTTCGCGGCCTGCAGCAGCGACTCGTGCGTGCCGGTGTCGAGCCATGCGGTGCCGCGGCCGAGGATCTCGACGTGGAGTCGATCGCGCTCGAGGTAGATCGCGTTGACGTCGGTGATCTCGAGCTCACCGCGCGGGGACGGCTTGAGGTTCGCCGCGATGTCGACGACGTCGTTGTCGTAGAAGTAGAGCCCCGTGACCGCGTAGTTCGAGCGCGGCTTCGTCGGCTTCTCCTCGAGGTGGACCGCCTTTCCCGCGCTGTCGAAGTCGACGACGCCGTAGCGCTCCGGGTCGCGAACGCGCGTCGCGAAGACCGTGGCGCCGGATTCCCGCGATGCGGCGCGCTGCAGCGTCTCGGCGAATCCGTGCCCGTAGAAGATATTGTCGCCCAGCGCGAGCGCGACGCCGTCGTCACCGACGAAATCCCGCCCGATGATGAACGCCTGCGCGAGGCCCTCCGGGCGCGGCTGCGCGGCGTATTCGATCGAGATGCCGATGCGGCTGCCGTCACCGAGCGCTCGTTGAAACGCCTCCTGCTCGTGCGGCGTCGTGATGACGAGGATGTCCCGCAGTCCGGCGAGCATGAGCGCCGAGAGCGGGTGATAGATCATCGGCTTGTCGTAGATCGGCATGAGTTGCTTGCTCACACCGAGCGTCAGCGGATGGAGGCGGGATCCGGATCCCCCCGCGAGGATGATGCCCTTCATCGGGTGTCGGCCTTCGTTCGTCAGCGTTGCGGTTGGCAGCCCGTCGGAAAAGAGCGCCCATGGTATCTCGGGCCGGTCGGAAGGCCAACAACGCGATGCCTGCGAGGAGCGCGGCCGCGGTTCCCGCGAGGTGAGCGATCGGTACGGGATCACCGAGGTCGCCGAGGCGCTCCGTGGCGAACGCCAGCTCGCCGGAAACGGTCTCCGTGGCGAGCTTCGCCGCGAAGATGACCGCGGCAGCGAGCGTGCAGCCGAACTGAGCCGGACTGTCGGCGCGGAACAGTCGAATTGCCACCGCGACGGCGAACTGGCCGCTGCAGACCCCCGATAGCCCGCGGTAGAACGCGAGCTCGGGTCGCAGCGTCGACACGGCAACGCCGACCGCGACCGCGCTCGCGAGCAGCATCCAGGGGTACGCGCGACCGAGCGAGCGTTCGAAGAGCAAGCCGACGACGAGGAATGCGCCGATGTCGAGCGCGAAGTGCGCGGGGCTCCAGTGAACGAGATTCGCAGTCAGGAGCCTCCAGAGCTCGCCGTCTGCCATGGCGGCCCGCTCGAGCTGCAGGACATCGAGGAGACGGGGCGCCCCCCCGCCGGCCCCCCCGCACAACCCCCCCAAGAAGAGAGTGATATAAGTCGCCAGCGCGATCGTCCACGGCGCGAGCCGGAGTGCGGCGGGGCCCTTGGTCAGAATTCGACGGAGGTTCGCGCTGGCTTTCCTGGTCATGGCGTTCACGCAGCTTTCGTCGACCGACGCTTGCGCCCCGCGACGCTACCCGCGCCGAGGAGGGCGAGGGCGCCGACGAAGATCCACTCGACGCTGCCGCCGCCGTGTCCGCCGCCGAAGCCGAAGCCGCCGCCGCGGTCCCGGCGCGTGCGCGGCGGGGGAGCGCTCGGCGGAGGAGGCGCCGCCGGGCGAGATGGCGCGACGGTCGGCTTCGTCGGAGCGCGTCGCATCGTCGGTGCCGGTGTGTTGGACGGGCCTTGTCGAGGCCGACGGAACGCTCTCTGCGGCGCCGCGTGCTCGGTCATGCCTTCGGGGAGCACGGTCGCGACGTGCTCGCTGCGCGACGCGCCCGGAGGCGTCGGCGGCGCCTCCTTCTCGACCGCGACGAACGATGTGTAGCGCGTGACGATCTGATGTTCGAGGCCGAGCTGCGTGATCGCGTCGCGCGACTTCGTCGTCTCGTTGCCGACGTTGCGGTTCCAGATGCCGCGGATGTTCTTGCGCGCCCAGACGACGCGCACCGCGTCGTGCTCTGTAGCGCGCTCCGGCAGGTCGAGCTCGAGGTTTGTCGTCACAGCGTGCCCGGCGAGGTTACCGCGCAGTCGAACGGTCGACTTGCCGGGCTTGTGGTAGCGAGCGAGTACGACGAGCGGCTCACCGGCGTGCAGATCGGGCAGCGGGCTCGGCAGGACGTCATCGATCGCGAGTCCGCCCCAATCGATCTCGAGATCGGTGATGTACGGCGCCCTCGTGCGACGGTTGAAGCGCGCGGCCATCTCGGTGGCGTTGTCCTGGTTCGTGACGTGCATCGCGAACCCGCGGCCGATCTCCGCCGCGCGTTCGATCAGGTAGTGGTTCGGCGCGGCGCCGATCGCGATCGGGAAGACGCGCACGCCGGCGAACGCGTCGTTTCGCATATAGCCGAGAATTGCGTCGTCGTTGCCGACCAGCGCATCGGACAGGAGGACGAGGTAGCGCGGTCGTTCGCTCTCGCGCTTCTTCGACACGAGCGAGTGACGCAACGCTGGAAGGAGCTCGGTCCCACTACCGCTCCGGAGGCCGCGGATGAAACTCGCGCCGCGCGCGATGTTGTCGGGAGTCGCCTCGACCGCGTGCTGGTCGAACTCGGCGATGCCCGTGTCGAACGCGACCAGTCGGAACGTGTCGCGCGGGTCGAGCGCCTCGAGGATGTGGCGCGCCACGATTCGCATCTGGCTGATGCTCGAGCCGCGCATCGAGCCGCTGACATCCATCAGGAGGATCACCTCGCGCGGCGTGACCTCGGCGACGGTGACATCGCGCTTCGGCTGGACGACCAACGCGACATAGCCGTGTTCGTCGCCTTCCGCACGATGGACAAGCGACGCGAGGACGGGCTGCTCGCCGGCGAGACGATACTCCAGGACGAAGTCTTTGTTCGCGATCGTCGATCGGCTCGCGAGCGCGATGTCGGCCGTCGTCGGGTCTTTCTGCGCGATGTCTAGCTCGTGGGTGACGGCGGTGAGGTTCTGAATCGGCATGCCGGCATCGAGACGCACGCGAATCGAGACGTCGTTGCCGGCGCGCATGCCACGCGGAAGGACCGGAGGCGTGACGCGTGACGCATCGGGCACCTGATCGGTGTCGGGGCTCCAGCCGCGACCGACTCCGGCGGTCGGCTGCCCGGGCACGTATCGCGGAGCGACCACCATCGGGAAGCGGAACGCGTAGTCGCCGTTGGTGATCTTGACCGGGTGGACGTACGCGATGCGCACGGTGATCGTCTCCTGCGGTGGGATATTGGCCACCGACTGCGTGAAGACGTTGGCGCGTTCCTCTTCGAGCAGCGCGCCCTTGCGGCCCTCGTCGCGCGCCTTCTCGTACTCGCGACGCGCCTCGTCGCGCTTCTTGACGACGCCTTCGATCAGCGTTTCGCCGACGCGAAACGAGTAGCCGTCGACGGCGGCGTCTTCCGGCAGCGGGAACACGTAGGTCGCTTCGAGCCGCTCGGCGTACGGATTGCGGAAGTCCTGCTCGAGCCGCACGCGGGCGAGGACACCGGAGATCTCGACCTCGACGCGCGTTGCCTCGAGGATGAAGCGGTCGGTCGGGCTCGGGATCTTGCGCGCGGTCGCCGAGCCCTCTTCGAGGCGCGAGCGCTCGGATTCCGGGATGCGCATCTGTCCCTCGGAGACAGGCGCACCTTCGAAGGTGGCCCAATTGGCTGCAAAGGCAGTCGAGGAAGTGACGCCGACGAGCAGTGCGGCGGCGATGGCGAGTGCGGGTCTCATGGCGGGGCTCCTTGCCGAGTGGCGCGAGACGTTGGTGGGTCTGCGCGATGCCTCAGCAAGGCGCTGGCCACTGCGTCCGCGACGTCAGGAACCGCCGCGATGCGGGAGATCGGTCACCGCCCCCTGCACGTCTTGTCCATCGCGCGACACGGGCTGCACATCCCCTGTCCGCGCCGCCTGCGGCGAGGCTCGGCGGCGACTACTCGCCGTCGCTCGGCAGCTCGCGAATCAGGATGTTCGCGAACTGGATCGGGTCCCCGTGGTGCTGCAGCGCGATCGGGCCGCGTGCGGGCACTCCCGGCAGCCGGGCGTTCTCGAGGACGCGCTGGCCGTTGAGGTCGACCGTCAGCCGATCGCCGCGCATCGTGATCACGAAGCGGTTCCACTTGCCGACCGGGTGGTCGGCGCGCACGCGCGGCGTGACGCCGCGGCGCACCTCGGCGGGCAGCTTCGCGTCGTTGCGGTAGCCCCACACCTCGCCGGAGCCGATCGGCCAGCACCAGATGTTGATCTGGCTCTTGCTGCTGCCACGCAGGTAGATGCCGCTGTCGCCGCCGTCGAGCACCTCGGCCGTCTGGCGTTTGCCGTTCTCGTCGACCGCGTACTCGCCGCTCGGCAGGATGACCGGACGGGCGCGCTTCTGAGGCTTGCGTGTGAAGCGCCAATCGCAGATGAGGACGAAGTCGCCGAACTCCTCCTCGGTCCACAGGCTCTTGTTCTTCGCCGTGCTCTTGCCGTCGTAGTCGATGCGCCAGTTCTTCGCGGCCCAATGGCCCTCGTGGCCGTCAGGGTACTTCCAGCCGGTGAAGTCGACGCCGGTGTAGAGCGTGCGGAAGCCGGTCGCCTCGGCGGCGATCTCCTCGGGGCGCGGATTCGTCGATGGCAGCTCGCGGATGCGGAGGTTGCGGAACACGGCCGGCGAGCCTTCGGACTCGATGCAGATGTAGCCCTTGCGCGGCCGACACTTCGTGCCGCCGGAGACGACCTTGCCGTTGACGGCGAGCTTCACCGCGCCGTCGTTGCACTCGATGCGGTAGTGGTTCCACTCGCCGGCCGGCTTGCAGCGACGCTCGCTCGGCAGGCAACGCTCCCAGCCGCCGGGGTGCGGTCGGTCGGGCTTCATCGTCGCGCCGTGGATCGCGAACACGTCGCCGTGGCTCGTGTAGTTCCGCGTGTTGCGTCCGTCGAGCACCTGCACCTCGACGGCCTGCGCGAACGGCGTGCCCGGCGCGGTGATCGGCTGGCTCCAGACGAAGACGCCGGCATTGCCCCTCGGCTTGAGGTGCATCCACTCGAGCTCGAGGATGAAGTTCTCGTATTGACGGTCCGTGCGCATCACGCTGGTCGGCACGCCGGTCGAGTGAATCACGCCGTCCTTCACCGTGAACGTGCCCGGGGCGCAGTTGACGCCGACCCAGCCGTCGAGGTTCTTGCCGTTGAAGAGCGGGCGGAAGCCGTCGTCATCGGCATGCGTCGAAGACGCGATGACGAGCACAAAAACGAATGAGGCCGCGAGGATGCGAGCGTGACGATCGTTCATGGCAGGACTCCGTGAAGGTTGACGGCATCGTCGCCGCTCGATCGAGTCGTCACAACCTCGGGGAGCGTTTTCTCTTCGCCGCGGCCGGACGCCGCCCGTACGCTGGCACGGAAGTCTGGTGAGCGAAGGTCCATGCACGCTGCGATCGCGTTGATTCTGACAGTCCTCGCGGGCGCGCCCCAGGACGCCCCGAAGGACCAGTACCTGTACCTGTTCTCGAAGTACGACACCGACGGGTTCCAGGGGCCGGCGGAGCCCGGCGGCGGCAACCTCGGCGACGGCGGCGCGTTCGATCCCACCTCGCTGCCTGCCGGTCGCCGGTGGATCGTGCGCACGCTGGCGTTCGGCGAGGTCACGCTGCTGCGTCCGAAGACCGACGGCGCGAACAAGAACTTCCTGTCGTGTCGTGGCCAGACGATCCAGGTGTCGACGCAGAAGCGCTTCAACGTCGTCTTCTTCCTCGGCGCGGCGACCGAGGCCGGTCAGAGCGGATGGATCGAGTGTCGCTTCGAGGACGACACGACCGCACGCGCGCCGTTCGGTCTCTCGGCGCGCGCCGAAGGTCCCGGTTTCGGCGAGCACCGCGCGTTCGAGCTGCGCTATCTGGCCACGGCGTCGGACGGCGACGAGGACTTCGAGTTCGACGACGACTTGTTTCTCGACGACGACCGGACTGCTGAGGGCGACAAGGGAAGCCTGTGGCTGCAGGCGTCCATCGTGCCGGCGTCGAAGCGTCTGCGGGCGATTCGATTGCCGGATCTGCCGGCGATCAAGATCGCAGCCATCACGCTCGGGTACCGCGCGGGCTACGAGCCGGCACCGGTGGAGGCCTCACGACCGCCGCCGGAGCCGTCGCCCGTCGCCATCTTCGACGAGCCGCGGTTCCGGTCGAACGGTCCGTCGCTCTACGTGTCGCCGCACGAGCTGCAGACGGCGCTTCGGGCAGCGGGCATCGAGTCATCGCTCGTTCGCGTCGCTGATCTCGTCGATCCGCAGCGCTTCAGCGCCGAGCGCTTTCCGGTCTACGTCCACCTCGATGGCAGCTACCAAGCCGCCGCTGCCGTCGACGCCGTATCGAGGTACCGCGCAGCCGGCGGCAGCGTCGTGCGCACGAGCGGTCGGGTCGAGCCACCGCTGGCCGTGACGGCGTACGGTGATTGGTTGCCGTTCTACGGTGCGGAGAACACGCTGCCCGTCCTCGCCTCCAGCTCCATCGACTCGCGGGCAGAGCTGCGCGCCGTCGACACTCGCGCCGGGCTCGATCGCCTGCCCTGGTCGACGGTCAAGGCCGGTTCCATGCGGTCGTCGGCCGAGGGCTGGTGGATCGCGATCGACGCGGCGCGGGCGCCGAAGGGCTATCGCGTCGAGCCCCTCGTGACGATCGGAGACGGCGACGAGTGCTTCGCGGCGCTCCTGCGCCCCGGCGACGGTTCTCCCGCCGGCGTCGACCTCTGGGTCGGCACGAGTCTCCTCGCCGACGATTGGACGCGCACGGCATCGTTCTGGCGTTCGTTTCTCGTGCGCGCGACGGCGCTCGCGCTGCACGAGAACGGCCGGATCGACGCGGCCGCGCTCGAGACAGCCATCGCCGCATCGACGCCGAGCGCGGAGCCCGCCGCGCCGATCGCCGTCGATGCCGATTGGCTGCACGAGCCGAGGGTTAGAGGTGGCGGCGTCGAGATCGCTTTCGTGCTCGATGCGCGGAAGCTGTGGCCGGACGAGCGCATCCTCGCGCAGAGCGCGCAGGGGCTCTTCAATCGCCGTGGTGGCGATGAGGCGATCTACCTCGTCACGTCGCGTGACGACCAACGCCGCCTCGGCCGGTGGGTCGAACAGGGCCTGATCGATGTGCAGCGACGCGTCGACCTCGCCGAAGTGCTGCGTCTCGTGGGGCACCGTCGCGCCGTCGTCGTCGATCCGTTCCTGCGCGGCTCGCTCGACCTCGCGACGATGGTCGCCGCCGTCGAAGGCGTCCTCGTCGCGTATCCGGAGGTCATCGCGCGTCACGGTCTCGAGATCGCGATCGACCTGCGCGGCGTGTTCTCGAACAGCGCGGAGATCCTCGGATTCGTTCGTGACGATCTGATGCCACAGCTTGACCGGAGCGCGATCGCGTGGACGTCGTTGCCTCTCGGGACGCCGTCGCAGTACGGCCCGATCGGGCGCGATCTGATGATCGCTCGTCGGATGCTCGTGCTGTCGACGACTTCGCCGTCGTCGAACGAGCCGCGAGGCACGACACGGACTCTTGGCAGCCGGCCCTCGGCCGAGAGGCGCGCTCTCGAGTCGATCCTCGCCCGCACGTCGGCGCCCGGCATCGCGCTTGGCGAGTTCGGCGATGACTTGCCGCGGCTGTTCACCTTCGAGCCCAAGCTCCTGCTCGGCGGCTACGGCAAGATCGCCTGCGACGCCAGGGGGCCGAATCACTCGTTCGCGCTGGCGCTCGACGCGACGTTCGCGCCGCCGACGCGCACGAAGGCAGCCGTACCGTCGCTCGAGCGCGACAAGGTGTACGTCGCGGTCGTCGATCGCCCCCGGCTCCTCGGTGAGCGTAGCTCTCTCGGTGGCGCGGATGCGCGGTGGCCGCGGTCACGCGTCTTCCGCACGGGCTATCACGACCTATTCGGCGCGCTGGCGTGCGACGATTTCCGCACGGCGACGCCGAGCGACACGTTCGGATTGGAGGTTCCCGGCGGCGGCATTCTCGATGTGTTCGGACGCGGTATTCGCGGAGCGCGAGGGGATGTTCTCCGCGCGCTGTTCCGGGCGTTGGGGACACGCATGAAGGAGGGCGGCTTCCGGTTTCTGTGGTCGGCAGGATCGCCCGTCGCGGCGAGGAGGGGCTGGCGCCGCCCGGAGATCGTGACCGCACTCGAGGCGCTGCCGTCGAATGCGCCGATCTTCGTCGATGTGCCGAGCACCTCGCCGCTGAGCGCCGCCACGCTCGCCGGGTCGACGCCCGTCTTCCGCACCGTCGGCCAGGCACAGCTTCTCGAGGTGCTCGAGGCGGGCCGCGCGCCCGATGTGCTCCCGCTGTTCCTGTTCACGACGGAGCAGGAGCTCGCCGCTCTCGACGACGATTTCGACATCGCCGACCACGTCACCTTCGTTCGACCGGACGCGCTCGCCGCGCTCTACTGTCGTCAGCTCGAGTCATGGGATCCGATCGTCGACACGTGGGTCGAGTCCGGTTCCGACTGGAGATACCACGACGCCGGCGAGGATCTCGGCGCGTCGTGGCGCGTGCGGCCGTTCGACGACGCGAAGTGGAAGGCGGGGAGCGCGCCCCTCGGCTACGGCGACGACGACGTCGAGACGACCCTCTCGTTCGGCGACGACTCGAGCGACAAGCACCCGTGCTACTACTTCCGCCGCACGTTCGACCTCGACGAGAGCGACGTGTCCGGCGAGCGGGGCATACCGCGGCTTCGCATGATCGTCGACGACGGCTGCATCGTCTGGATCAACGGCAAGGAGGCGTGCCGGTACAATATGCCCGCGGGCGACATCGCGTTCGCAACGTTGGCGGACAAGATGATCTCCGGCAGTCCCGAGGACGAGTGGGTGCGCCGAACACTCGATCCGGGGCTCTTTCGAGTCGGGCGCAACGTCATTGCGGTCGAGGTCCATCAGCAGCGCGAGACGAGCAGCGACGTGAGCTTCGACCTGGAGCTTTCGAAGTCGGGTTGGGCTGCGAGGAAGACGGCAAAGCGATGAGAATCGACGTGAGAACCCAGAAGCGCAGGGTGGAGCTCGCCGCGATTGCGGTGATCGCGAGCTGCCTGTCAGGAGGGAATGTGAGATCGGATGATTCGAGCGCCGTGCCGCGTCGAGAGGAGGCGCTCCCGAGCTGGAAGACCGCCGCACGCTTCGCCGATCTGGCGCTCGCGTGTGTCCATCGCGAGTATCCGAACAAGATCGCGCACGTGTTGTCGAACGACGCCGACGTCAAGCCGCCGCGGGAGCTGACGCCGGTGTTCTTCGGCTGCTTCGACTGGCACTCGGCGGTGCACGGTCATTGGCTGCTGGCGCGCCTGGCGCGCACGTACCCCGACGCGCCGTTTGCAGCGCGCGCACGGAAAGCTCTCGACGCGAGCTTCCGGGCCGACAAGGTCGCCGTCGAGCTCGAGTATCTGCGCGGAGAGGGCCGGCGATCGTTCGAGAGGCCGTACGGCCTGGCGTGGTTGCTGCAGCTCGGGGCGGAGCTGCGCGAGTGGAAGGACGACGACGCGCAGCGCTGGTCGCGCAACCTCGAGCCGCTCGAGGATGAGGCCGCGCAGCGCCTTATCGAGTGGTTCCCGAAGTTGACGTATCCGATCCGCACCGGCGAGCACAGTCAGACCGCGTTCGCGATGGGGCTGGTGCTCGATTGGTGTCGCACGAAGCCCCACGCCGAGCTCGGCGCGCTCGTCGAGCAGCGGGCGCGTGACTACTACGGCGGCGATCGCGGTTGGAACCTCGCGTTCGAGCCCGGCGGGCAGGATTTCCTGTCGCCGGCGTTCGCCGAGGCCGACCTGATGCGCCGCGTGCTCGAGCCCGACGCGTTTGCCGCGTGGCTCGGCCGCTTTCTGCCGGGCATACCGCGAGATGGGTCGACCGGATGGCTGCCGCCCGCGATCGTCACGGATCGCGCCGACGGCAAGCTGGCGCATCTCGATGGGCTCAACCTGTCGCGGGCGTGGATGCTCGACGGCACCGTCTCCGGGCTGCCCGCGGGCGACACGCGGATCGCGAGCTTGCGCGCTGTCGCGAAAGAGCACCGCGCGGCGGGCCTGTCGGCGGTGACCGGCGAGCACTACGAGGGCGGTCACTGGCTCGGCAGCTTCGCCGTCTACCTCGTCACGCGTCGCGGCATCGTCGATCGACCTCGCGGGGGCGAGTGACAGCGCCCGACTCCGCCCCGTTTGCCCTTTGTTCTTGGCGATAGGTGACATCTCGGCCTGGTACAGCGTAAGATAGCCCCTTGGGTGTCTCGGTGATCTCTCGAGGGGGTTCTCATGGTGAGCGAGCCGTACCGCATTCGCTGTACGTGGCGTTTCGTGGCGCTTGTCGGGGTCGTCGTGTGTTGCGGCGCGCTGTCAGCTCCGGCGTGGTCGGACGTCGTCATCAACGAGGTCCTCGCTCGGAACGAACGGACGATCCTCGACGAAGACAGCGAGCCGTCCGACTGGATCGAGCTGTTCAACGCCGGAGATGCGGTCGTCGACCTCGAGGGCCGCGGGCTGAGTGATGACCCGGACGACCCGACCCGGTGGGTCTTTCCCTTGTCGCAGGTCCTCGCGCCGGGCGAGTACCTCCTCGTCTGGTGTTCCGGCAAGAACCGCTCGATGCTGCCGCCGGAGCGGCTCCTTGACGACTCCGGTGTCGTTCCGTTCGAGCCGATTCTCGTCAACGCCGACGCCGAGTGGCGCTATCTGACCGGTCAGCCCGACGATGCGGGGCCGCCGGCGGACTGGAGCGCGCCCGACTTCGACGACTCGGCGTGGCCAGCCGGGCAGCCGGGTTTCGGATTCGGAGACAACGACGACCGCACGGTCTTGCCCGAGGACATCGGGGCGGTGTTTCTTCGTCACCGCTTCGTTTTCGATGCGGCTGTCGAGTTGCCCAGCCTCGTCTTGCGCGCGCTCTACGACGACGGCATCGTCGTCTGGCTGAACGGGCAACGCGTGCTGTCGGCCAATTTCCCGCCCGACGAGGAGCCGACCTTCGCGAGCCTCGCTGCGCGCTCCCACGAAGCGCGCAACGCGGAGAGGTTCGACCTCAGCGCCGTCCGCGGTCTTCTCGTTCCCGGCGAGAACGTGCTCGCGATCGCTCTGCTCAATCAGCGGGTCGCGAGCAACGATCTGTCGCTCGTTCCCGAGCTCGGCAGAGTGCCGCACGTCTTCCACACGAGCTTTCGACTCAGCGGCGAAGGGGAGACCGTCGTCCTGTCGGATGCGCGCGGGGGCATCGCCGATTGGGCCGTGCTGCCGCCGCAGGTCGACGATCAGTCGTACGGGCGCTCGCCGAACGGCAACGGGCCCTTTCGCTATCACGCGACACCGACGCCGGGAGCCGCAAACTCCGGTCCGGTCGCCGACGAGCCCCTCGTCGTGGTCGAGCCGACCTTCAGCGTCGACCGCGGCTTCCATGACGAGCCGTTCGCCGTCGAGCTCGCGACGACGACGGCAGGTGCGGTCATCCGCTACACGCTCGACGGCAGCGCGCCGACGGCCACGACCGGCGAGGTCTACACGGCGCCGATTCCCGTCGATGACACCACGACCTTGCGCGCGGGAGCGTTCCGGCCCGAGTGGCGAGCGAGCCGGCTCGTCACGCACACGTACGTCTTCATCACGAGAGCTGGCGGTGGCGGCGTTCTCAACCAGCCGCGCAATCCGCCCGGGTTCCCGTTGACGTGGGGCGGCGCCGGCGCGGCGGACTACCAGATGGATCCGCGCGTCGCGACGGATACCGGCTCGGCCGATTTCGATCCCGACGTCGCGGAGTCGCTTCTGTGTCTTCCGACGATGTCGCTCGTCCTCGACCGCGACGACCTCTTCGACCCGGCCCGC
The DNA here is from genome assembly GCA_964392615.1 of uncultured Planctomycetia bacterium. Taxonomy (GTDB): domain Bacteria; phylum Planctomycetota; class UBA8108; order UBA8108; family UBA8108; genus CAYMRB01. The sequence continues at coordinate 41,474 of CAYMRB010000013.1, forward strand.
GGCATCTACTCCAACCCGCAGAGCACGGGCGTAGCGTGGGAACGGCCGACTTCGGTCGAGCTGATCCATCCGGACGGAACGATGGGGTTCCAGGTCAACGCGGGCCTGCGGATTCAGGGCGGGGCGAGTCGTAACCCGAACCGGCCGAAGCACAATATGCGGCTCCTGTTCAAGACCGACTACGGACCGGGGAAGCTGCGCTACCCTCTGTTCGAGGACACGGTCGTTCAGGAGTTCGACACGATCGTCCTGCGCGGCGGCAACGGCGACTCGTGGTTCCACCCGAACACGACGCAGCAGGTGCGCGCGCAGTACGTGCGCGACCAGTGGCACCGCGATGCGCAGATCGACATGGGGCGCCTGACTACGCACCAGGCCTACATGCACCTCTACATCAACGGCCTGTACTGGGGGGTCTATCACATCTTCGAACGACCGAGCGCGCCGTTCCTCGCGGCCTATCTCGGCGGCGACCGCACCGAGTACGACGCGTTGAACCTCGGCGAGCCGGTCGACGGCGATCTCGAGGCGTGGAACGCGATGATGGCGCTTGGCAATGCCGGTGTCTCGACACCCGAGGCCTACACGGCGATCCAGGAGTACCTCGACGTCCCGAACTTGATCGACTTCCTGCTCGTCAACTACTACAGCGGCAACGTCGACTGGGATCACAACAATTGGTACGCGGGCCGACGTCGTGAGCCCGGCGCCGGGTACAGGTTCTTCGTCTGGGATGCGGAGCGCACGTACTGGGATCTCAACACGAACCGCGTCACGCTGAACAACGCGAACCGGCCGACCGGATTGCACACGCGTCTGCGTCAGAACGCCGAGTACCGACTGCTCTTCGCCGATCACATCCAGCGCCACTTCTTCCTCGGAGGTACGCTGACGCCCGAGGCCGCCGAGCGCCGCTGGCTCGCGCGAGCTGACGAGGTGGCTCCGGCGCTGTCGGCCGAAGCGGCGCGATGGGGTGACGCGAAACGTCCGGCGCGTCCGTACACGCGCGACAGGGAGTGGGCCGCCGAGCTGGCGTCGCTGCGACGGACCTGGTTTCCGCAGCGCACGGGCATCGTCCTGGGGCAGCTTCGATCGGCCGGATTGTGGCCGGCGCTCGCCGCACCGGTCTTCAGCCGTCACGGCGGGCGAGTGCCGAGCGGTTTCGCGGTCGACCTCACGGCGCCGGAAGGCGAGGTCTGGTACACCGCGGACGGCTCCGATCCGCGGCTCGAGGGCGGTGACGTCGCACCGACGGCCCGTCTCTCGCCCGGATTCGAGCCCCGGACGGAGGTGGACGCAGGCGCCGCGGTTCGCGTGCTCGTGCCCACGGACGACACGCTCGGCACCGATTGGACGGCGACGGATTTCGACGACTCGGCGTGGATTGCCGGGCGCACGGGCGTCGGCTACGAGTCGCGGACCGGCTTCGAAGAGCTGATCGAGACGGACGTCCTCGATGCGATGCTCGACGCCAACGCGTCGGTCTACCTGCGCGTGGAGTTCGACCTCGATCCCGCGTCGGCCGACGAGCTGCGCCTCCTGATGAAGTACGACGACGGGTTCGTCGCGTATCTCGATGGGGTTCGAGTCGCATCGGCCAACGCTCCGGATGACGTCACGTGGGAGTCGGCGGCGATTCGGTCGCATCCGGATCGCCTCGCGCGCGAGTTCGAGGCATTCCCGCTGCCGGGCGTGCTCGGAGGCCTGCGGGCCGGCCGCCACGTTCTCGCGGTGCACGGCATGAACATTCGATCCGGCGACAGCGACTGCCTGATCGTGCCCGTGCTCGAGTCGTTGACGTCGACCGGTGAGCGTATCGTTCTGACCGAGAACGCGCGTCTTCGGGCTCGCGCACGCAGCGGCGACGAATGGAGTCCGTTGAGCGAGGCCGTCTTCGTCGTCGAGGGATCGTATCCGCTGCGCATCTCGGAGCTCATGTACCGGCCGGCGCCCGATCCGGCGCCCGCGGCGTTCGACGCTGACGCCTTCGAGTTCATCGAGTTCGAGAACGTCGGCAGGGTGCCGATCGAGCTGGCCGGCGCGCGGCTCGAAAGAGGCGTGGAGTTCGACTTCTCCGAGTCGGTTATCGACCGGATCGAGCCCGGCGGCGTTCTCGTGCTGGTGCGCGACTTCCGTGCGTTTCGCACGCGTTACGACACGCGCGGCATGCCGATCGGTGGCGAGTATCGCGGCGTGTTGAGCAATAGCGGCGAGCGACTCGTACTCCGCGGCCCGCTGGGCGAAACGCTGCTCGACTTCCAGTACGACGACGCGTGGTATCCGGAAGCGAGCGGGCGCGGTCGATCGCTGGTGCTCACCGGCGATGATGTGTCCCCGGACGCATTCAGCGATGCCGTGAGCTGGCGCCCGAGCGCGGCGGATGACGGTACGCCCGGGCGTGACGACACGCCGCCCGTCGGTGGCCAGCAGCTGCCCGGCGATGCCGACCAAGACGGAGTGCTGAGCCTGTCGGACGCCGTCACGCTTCTCGGCTGGCTGTTCCTCGGCGTCGATACGCCCCTTCCGTGCGAGGGGAGTGTCAGCGACGACGGAAACCTCACGTTGCTGGACGTCGACGCGACCGGGCGGGTCGATCTGTCCGACGCCGTCGTCGTGCTCGGGTACCTGTTCCTGGGCGGGCCGCCGCCGGCGCTCGGAGTCGAGTGCGTGCCGATACCGTCCTGCCCCGACGCGTGCGCGCCGTGATCGGGTGAGTCGGCCGCTTCTGGTCGACGCACGACGAGCCGGCTGAACCGGCTGAACCGGCCTCGACATCCCCTGTCGCGTCCGCCGGTCTCGATCCACGATCGCAGCTTTCGGTTTCTCGCCGGAATTGTGGGAACGTTTCGGGGACTCGCGGCCCCTACAGGGTAGGCGGTGCCGGAAGGCTGTGCCGGCATTCGGCTGTTCTCGGTTGATCCTAGAAGGGGGATTCAGCGGTGAGTGCGACCCATCAAGTCGTTCGGGCTGTCATCGCGGCGGTAGGTGTTTGCATCGTATCCGGGTGCTCGATGGAGGGAATCGTCGGCGGTATCGCCGGCGCGACGATCGTCGGTGCGCATTCACCGTCGCAGGAGATCGAGCAGGTCTACTATCTCGGAGCGTTCGACGCGCGCGAGCAACTGCCGCCGACGATCTATCGCGTCACCGTTCGCGGGCAGGCGAGCCTCATCAGCGGCGTCAAGTTCGGCTCGGGTTGGGTGCCGGCGCGGCTGATCGACTCGCTCAACACGCACATCGGCTTCGACGTCAACGACGCGTCGACCGTTCCGACGACGACGACGGGCGGGGACCTCGTGAGCCTGACGAAGGGCCGACGCATGATCATGTTCGGACCCGAGGGGTTCCGCGAATCGCCGCGCGACCACCGTCTCGTGATCGTGATGGGCACGAGCCCCAAGGCGTTCTTCGAGGCGATCGACGGCTCGCTCAAGGCGATCTCGGAGGTTCGCATCGAGAAGAACAACGCTGAGCTCGAGCGGCTGATGTTCGAGGCCCGCACGCGTCTCGAAACCGAGCGCAAGCAGTTGGAGGAGCTCGAGCGCGACGTCGCGGTCGAGCTGGCCGAGAAGGGAGGTGCGTCATGAGCCGGCTTCGCAAGCTCGTGTGCGTGATGGTCATCGCGTCGCTTCTGGGGCAGAGCGGCTGTGGCGTCCTGACGATCGACGTCGACGTGTACAAGGGGCCGTTGGCGGACCACGAAGACGTGCAGGTGCAGCAGGTCATCGCGATGACGATGGCCGCGAAGCCGTTGCTCGTTGCGCTGCGCGACTATCTGGAAGGCGAGAAGCGCGGTTGCGTGAAGGACTACAAAGACGGGTTCATGCCGCCGCCGGACGAGTTGCCCTGCGCGGAGGCCGGACCAAGGTGCGACGGCAAGGCGGTCGCATCTTTCTCCGAAACGGATTGGGAGCGGGAGAGGCGAAAGGAGAACGAGGAGAGGGGCCGGGAGGAGGAGAAGAAGAAGAAGCAGGAGTGGTTTCGGAAGGGGCGCGCCGTTCGCGTCAATGCCATCTTGAGCCTCTACGAGGATCGAGCGCATGGCGACATCCTGAAGCTTGTCGATCAGTTCCGTGGTCTCGCCGCACAGTACGACTCAGCGAGCGCCCAGTGGAAAGGGGACCGCGCTGCGGACCGAGAGCTTTGGGGCTGCATCGACGATTCGAAGGAGGCTCAGCCCCCCGATCGGTCGAAGTTCGTCAGAGCCTACGAGGGGCTGTTCGCGCCGAACGGTGTACGCAGCGTCGAGGGCGTGAGCGAGTTGTACCGGGAGGTCCTGAAAGCGACCAAGGACCCTCCGCCTTCCGAATCGCCAAGCTCCCGATTCGCCGGCAGCAACGCGCTGTTTCTCTACTTGCTGGAAGATGGAGTGCTCGACGCTCATGCCGACGCGCTCTACGGGAAGTGTGCCGAGAAGAAGCGCGCGTTCAAGTCGCGCGTCACGGAGATCGCGAGCTCCTATCTGCTGGCGCGGCAGGTTCTGGCTGAGCTGTTCGAACTGTCGCTCGACTTGATCGTTCGTCTGCACGCGGCCGACATCGGAGCTGACTCGGCGCACCGTTACGAGTTCACGGAGAGCCTGGCGAAGTTCGCGGCGCTGGTCGCGAGTCCTCCCTACGTCGTCGCGGCGTTGGCGAACAAGAAGGCGCCGTTGGAGGCTCGCCGCGCGTTGATCACGGCGCTTGGCCGAGAGCTCGGCCGGGACCCGGCGCTGCCCACCGACTTCATCGACAAGGCGATGCGGCTTACGAAGCGCGATGGCAGCAACTCGGCTTCCGAGTCTGAGTGGTGGGGGGCGTTCGGGAAGGAACGGAGCGCTATCTATGGCCAGTTCGACGCTGCGCTCGTGCGCGTACTCCTGATGGATCCGGTGATCGCCAGCCGGAACTTGCTCGACGTGCAACGGTCGTTTCGGCGGCCGCGAGTCGAGCTGGCAGCGGCGTCCGCTCTCAAGAGCCGCTACCAGGCAGAGGCCAAGCGTCGATCGGGCGTCGTACGCTCTCCGTACAGCCTCGCGGGTACGACCGAGGAGACCGAGGGCCTCGACGACATCACCGACAATGCGAGTTCGGTGTCTCGACTGACCTCCGCGCTGGGCCTCGAGTCAGGACGCCTCGACCGCGGTATCGCCGGGCTCGTTGACGACTACCTGAACAGCACGGAGTCCGACGAACAGACGCGCGGTCGGCTTCTCGATAGCCTCGTACGGTTCGCGAAGAAGATCCTGGTCATCGCGAACTACTCGGAGCTCCTCGGCGAGAAGCGATGGTACGACGCCTGCCTCGACCACTACGAGCGCGGGTTGGTGCCGGCCGTGCTGATGTACACGGTCACCGACCTGCTTGCAGGCAAGCCGAACGACCGCAAAGCTCGTGCCTTCACCCGCGTCCTCCAGGCGGTCGGCAACTCGATCCTCGTCCAGGTCGACGCGCTGCGACACACCCAAGAACACGAGCAGTGGCTGGTCGAACGGCGCCGCTCGATGATCGATGCGATCAACGGTGTGCTGTCACGTCCGGTTGACGCGGGCGTCGACGACTTCCTCGCCGGATTCGTGGCCGAGTCGCGACTCGCCACGGAAGAGCTCGCTAAGGCCGCGAAGGAGACCGCCGCACGAGAGCGAGAGCACAACGCGGCCAAGGACGCCCATGGGAAAGCCGCGTCGGGCGTGACTGACGCGAAGAAATCGCTGAGCGAATCGACGGCGGCCGTCGATCGACTGCAGGCAGTCGTCGACGCCTACGAGTTCTTCCACGACACGGAGGACGCGCTGACGCACCAGATGCGTGAAGAGATCGCCGAGCCGTTCGCCTCGAGCGACACGCCCGACGCACCGGCAGATGTCGCGCGGGACATCGAGAAAGCCCTGAAGGCGGCCTCGGCCCGTCTGAGTGCCGATAGCCGTGAAACGACGGTGACCGTTCGCAAGCGGATGGAAGCAGCACGTCGCTACACGGAGGCGCTCGCGAAGGAGCTCCCGGATGCTCCGAGA
>CAYMRB010000014.1:0-46472 GCA_964392615.1 uncultured Planctomycetia bacterium
CCAGAACGCAGGCAATGTGGTGCATTGTCGAGTTCTGGCAACGAAGAGCCCGGCCGAAATGGCCGCCATCGCGCCGAATTGCCTCGTTCAACGGGCTGCTGGCTAGCCTCCCCCCCCGATCCTCCCCCACCGTCATGGCGCACCCGATTCTCATGCCCAAGGCCGGTCAGAGTATGACCGAAGGCACTGTGGTTAGCTGGTTCAAGAAGGAAGGCGACGCGGTCCAAGCCGGCGACGCCCTTCTCGAGATCGAGACCGACAAGGCCAACCTCGACGTCGAGGCGCTCGACAGCGGCGTGCTGCGACGCGTCTTCGTCGCCGAAGGCGACGTCGTGCCGGTCCTGTCGGTCATCGGTGTCATCGGCGCAGCCGATGAGGAGATCGATTTCGACGCGATCCGTGCCGAGGGCGACGCTGCGGCGGCCGCTGCCGCGGAGGCCGACGCCGAGGCCGCGCCGAAACCGGCCGCTGCCGCGGAGGCCGACGCCGAGGCCGCGCCGAAACCGGCCGCTCCGAAGCCTGCCGCTGCGCCGGCCAAGCCGGCACCCGCGCCCGCCGCGCCGCGACCGAGCTCGGTTCCGACGGCGCCAGCCGCGAGCGCCGCTGCGCCCATAGCCGCTGCCGCGCCGATCGCGACGGTAGTCGCTCCGGGCCCGAACGGCGCCCCGGCGACGGTTCACCCGCGGACCGGCAAGCGGATCTTCGCGTCGCCGCTGGCTCGTCGGCTGGCGCGCGACCGCGGCGTCGACCTCGTCGGGGTCACCGGATCCGGTCCCGGCGGCCGCATTCTGAGGCGCGATGTCGAGACAGCGCCCGCGGCCCGCCCCGCAAGCGGTGGCGGCGGTGCGTTGGCGCTCCCGAGCGCGGCGCCCTATCCCGAGCCGTCGCCTCGCCCCCCCGCGACAGTGACGCTCGACGGCATGCGCGGCGCGATCGCCAGCGCGCTGCAGCAGTCGAAGAGCACGATCCCGCACTTCTACACGACGATGGCGATCGACATGACCGCTGCCCTGGGCGTCAAGTCAACGCTCGCGCAGTCCGGCGTTCGCGTCACCGTCAACGACCTCATCCTCCGAGCGGTGACCCTCGCGCTCTTGGACGAGCCGCTGGTCAACTGCCGCGTGCAAGACGGCTATATCGAGTACATCGAAGACATCCACCTGGGCATCGCGGTCGGCACGGAAGCCGGCCTTGTCGTGCCGGTGGTGCTCGGCGCGCAGAACGAGGACCTCGCCTCGCTCGCGAACCGCAGCAGCGACGTCATCCAGCAGGCGCAGGCCGGCAAGCTCGTCGGATCGGGACGCGGCACGTTCACGGTCTCGAATCTCGGCATGTTCGGCATCGAATCGTTCACCGCGATTATCAACCCACCCGAGGGCGCGATCCTCGCGGTCGGTGGCGTGCACCAAGAACTCGTGCCGGCCGGCGGCGGCTTCCTCCCCCGGCCGATGATGCGCGTGACGCTGTCGTGCGATCACCGCGCGATCGATGGGTTGATCGCGGCGCGGTTCCTGTCGCGGGTGCGCCATATCCTCGAGGCGGGCCGCCTCTGAAGACGCACGACTCTGTCCAGCGCCAGGGGGCCCGTAGAAGGAGGTCATCCGACGCGATGCCCTGTCTCGGCGGGCTCCTATCCCATCAATTCCCCACGAGATCGAGCGCTTCCCGACCGATAAGTAGGGTGAGGCGACGACCGAGAGCGGTCTCGACCTCCCGGTGCACCTGAGCGCACAGATCCTGCCACGTCGGTCGTGAGTCCGGCGGGAGCTCGCGCCAGAGGCTAGTCACGCCGGCATCCGAAATGCCGCAAGGAACGATGAACGAGAATCCGTCGAGGCTGTTCTCGACGTTGAGAGCGAAGCCGTGAGACGTCACCCAACGGGTACAGCGGACGCCCATCGCGGCGATCTTGCGCGGCCGGCCCTCCGTCAGCCAGACCCCCGTGCGCCCGTCGACGCGCCCGCCTTCGAGCCCGTACGCGTCCAGCACGCGGATGATGGCGGTCTCGAGACGGCGCAGGAAGAGATGGATGTCCTTCTCGTCCTCGCGGTCCGCAAGCCTCACGATCGGATAGCCGACGAGCTGCCCCGGCTCGTGACAGGTCACGTCGCCGCCGCGGCGCGTCGCGACGAGCGCAGCCCCTCGCCCGCGCAGCGCCGCCTCGTCGAGAAGCAGATGGTCGCTGCCTCCGGAGACGCCATACGTGATCGTCAGCGGGTGCTCGAGGAGCCAAAGGGCGTCCCCGACCGCGCCGTCTCGTCGGCGGCGGACGAGCTCCTCCTGAACCTCGAGGGCCCTGCCGTACTCGATCGCGTCGCGAACCAGGCGCCGTTCCTCCATTTCGAGAACCGTCCAAGCTAAGCTAAGATAGCGCACCGGGCGTTTCAGCCAAAGTCATCCCCCAGCACGAGCTCACGAATTGACCCAAGAGACGAACCCTCCTCCGAAGCCGGGATCCTCGGGCCCGTCAGGCTCCGACAACCAACCCTCGACGTCCGAGGGAACCGGGCAGAAGAAGTTCCGTTTCGGCCTGGTCTACGTCGTCCTCCTCATCCTGGCGGTCGTCGCGGTGAGCGAGTTCCTGTCGGCGCGCCACAACGCTCTGAGCTACGACGAGCTGTTGACGCACGTCGACGCGGGCAGGGTCCAGTGGATCGAGCTCGGCCACGACACGTACCACGGCGTGCTGAAGTTCTCCGATGCCGATCTGCAGGAGGCCGGCATCGACCCGAACATGACGAAGGAGCAGTGGGCGAAGACCGCCGAGCCGCGCAAGGCGCGAGGCAAGAACGACCCGACGTTCGGCGAGCGCATCGTCGTGCAGCCGGGCGAGGTCAAGTTCACCGTCGAGAATCCGCAAGGCGACCGCATGCGGACCCAGCTCGTCGAACGCCTCGAGGCGAAGGACGTCAAATTCGACGTCAAGGCGCCATCGGGCCTGTTTCCGTCGATGCTGTTCTGGATGCTGCCGTTCGGGCTGCTGATCTTCGTATGGTTCATGATGATGCGGCAGTCCGGCCAGCTCGGACGTACGGCGATGAGCTTCGGGAAGTCGCGCGCCAAACTGGCGGAAGAGAAGCGCGACGTGACGTTTTCCGACGTCGCTGACTGCGAAGAGGCGAAGGAAGAGCTGTCGGAGGTCGTCGACTTCCTGAGGTCGCCGCGCAAGTACCAGACGCTCGGCGGCCGCATGCCGAAGGGCATCCTGCTCGTCGGGCCCCCGGGCACCGGCAAGACGCTCCTCGCGCGCGCGGTCGCCGGCGAGGCGGGCAAACCGTTCTTCTCGCTGAGCGGCTCGGACTTCGTCGAGATGTTCGTCGGCGTCGGCGCAGCGCGTGTCCGCGACCTGTTCCAACAGGCGAAGGTCAAGGCGCCGTGCATCGTGTTCGTCGATGAGCTCGACGCGGTGGGCCGCCACCGCGGCGCGGGTCTCGGCGGCGGTCACGACGAGCGCGAGCAGACGCTGAACCAGCTGCTGGTGGAGATGGACGGCTTCGACGCGACGAAGGGAGTGATCTTCCTCGCCGCGACGAACCGCCCGGACGTGCTCGATCCGGCGCTCCTGCGACCGGGGCGCTTCGACCGACAGGTCGTCATCGACGCTCCGGATGCGAAGGGACGCAGGGCGATCCTCGAAGTCCACGCACGTGACAAGAGCTTCAACGACGACGTCGACTTCGAGGCGATTGCCGCGCGCACGCCGGGCTTCACCGGCGCCGATCTCGCCAACGCGATCAACGAGGCGGCGCTGCTCGCGGCGCGTCGCAAGCTGGAATCGATCGGACAGCACGAGATCGAGGAAGCGATCGAGCGGGTCATCGCGGGCCCTGCGCGCAGAAGCATGCGACTCAGCGACAACGAGCGCATGCGCGTCGCCTATCACGAAGCAGGTCACGCTCTGGTCGCCGCGCTGTCGGAGCACGCCGATCCGGTCCGCAAGATCTCGATCGTCCCGCGAGGTCGCGCCGCGGGCTACACGATGCAAACCCCGGATGAGGATCGCTACTCGAAGACCAAGGACCAGCTCACCGACGAGCTGAAGACGCTCATGGCCGGCCGCGCAGCCGAGCTTCTCGTCTTCGACGAGCTCTCGACCGGCGCCGGCAACGATCTGCAACGGGGGACGTCGATCGCGCGCGCGATGGTCTGCCGCTACGGCATGACCGAGTCGCTCGGCCCGGTCGTGTTCGGCAAGGAGCACCAGCAGGTCTTCCTCGGCCGCGACCTGAGCCAGGAGGAGCGCGACTACAGCGACTCGACCGCCACCGAGATCGATCGCGAGGTGCGCAAGATTCTCGACGACGCGAGCGACGCGGCACTCGCGTTGCTCTCCGAGAGACGGCGCTGCCTCGAGCACATCGCCGAGATCCTCCTCGAGAAGGAGGTCATGCAGGGCAAGGAGCTCGAGAAGCTGCTCGAGCGCGAGATCTGCGGCGAGTCGACGGACGACGACGCCGAGGACGACGGCGCAGAGGAAGAAACGCCGCCGGACGATGGTGCCGGTGACGACGCGCCGGCGGGCGTTGACGACGACGCCGACGGGTCCGAGGAAGCAACCGAGACGAACGCGCCGGCCTGACGACGCCGCGGGCGACGGAGGAGGAACGCATGTCGCCGTCACGAATCTCGCCGTTGCGCTGGCTCACCACGATCGTCATCACGCTGTCGTGGGACGCCTGCACGCTGGCGGCGGACGCTCCCGGCTTGCGCGCAGGCGCCGCTGCCGTCGCATTCGACGCGCGCGACGACATGGTCATCGCGGGAGGCATCGGACCGGGCGGCGCGAGCGGCCAAGAGGGGCGCCTCGGAGCGTGCGCGACGGTCATCGCGTTGGGCGACGAGAAGCTCGCGATCGTCGCGTGCGATATCCTGATGATGCGTCGCGACTTCATCGACGCGGCCGCGAGGGAGATCGAGGCGAAGACCGGTATCCCATTCGCGAACATCCTCGTCAACGCGACGCACACGCATCACGCGCCGACGACGGTCAGCATCCATGGCTACTCGCGCGACGAGGTGTTCTGCGCCGATGTCCGCGACGGGATCGTCGAGGCGGTGACGAGGGCTGAAGCCCGACTCGACGTCGCCGGCCCGGTCGAGCTCCGGTTCTGCCTCGGACACGAATCGAGCGTCGGTCGGAACAGCCGGCTATTGCTCGCCGACGGCACGATCTACTGGACGGGACGACGCGACGACGAGGTGCGGCCCACCGGGCCCTTTGATCCGCAGCTACCCGTCATCGCGTTCGCACGCCGGTCCGGGGGCTACGAGTCGGTGCTCTTCAATCACTCGACGCATGCGATCGGCACGACGAAGCCCGGCGTGCGATCACCGACCTTCTACGGACTCGCCGCGCAACGCCTCGAGAAGGACATCGGCGGCATCGTGACGTTCGTATCCGGCGCGTTCGGCTCGACGCACAACCTGCGGCTCGGCAACCACGAGATGACGGTGCGTATCGAGAGCGCGGTCCGAGCCGCCCTGCGTCGTGCCGAGCCGCGTCCGGTCACCGCGCTGCGGTCGATCAAACGCGAGTTCAAGTATCGCGTGCGCCACTTCGACGAGACGCGCGAGCATACGGAGGTGTCGTCCTACTGCCGCAAGCGGCTCGGGGGAGACCCATCGTACATCATCGACACATTCCGGAAGATGCGCCGTCAGCTCGCGCCCAAGCAGGGCGAAGAGCGCACGACGTGGATCCACGCGCTGCGCATCGGCGACATCGCCCTGGTCGGTATACCTGGCGAGTGCTTCACGCAACTCGGGCTCGAGATCAAACGGCGCTCGCCGTTCCGACACACGTACATCGCGGGCGTAGCGAACGACTACATCGGCTACATCCCGGACGACAGGGCGTACGACCTCGGCGGCTATCAGGTCTGGACCGGCCACCACAGCCTCGTCGCGCGCGGCACGGGCGAAGCGGTGGTCGGCGCGGTGCTCGCACTGCTCGAGCAGCTACGGGACGACAACTGACGCGCGGGCTCGCTCGGTCCACTCTGCGCCGCGGAATCGGAGAGGGCGCTCTGTTGCCTTCGCTACCTTCTGTTCCAACCACTCGAACAGAAGATAGCGAAGGCAACGAAGTCCGGAGCCAGCACTCCGAAGTCAGATGTTGTAGCCGGCCTCGCCGTGGTGCGTGGTGTCGAGCCCCTGGAGCTCTTCCTCCTCGTCAGCGCGGATGCCGATCGTAGCCTTCAGGATCGCGACGATCACGGCCGTCACGACGCCGGCGTACACAGCCGTGATCGCAACGCTGATCGCTTGCGAGCCGAATTGCGCGGCGCCGGCGCCAGCCTTGCAGAACACACCGGTCAGGAGCGCGCCGACGGCGCCGCCGATGCCGTGCACGCCGAACGCGTCGAGCGAGTCGTCGTAGCCGAGCTTCACCTTCAGGAATGCGACGAAGACGTAGCAGATCGGCGACACGGCCAGCCCCATGATGAATGCCGCGACCGGGCCGACGAAGCCGGCCGCCGGCGTGATGCAAACGAGCCCGGCGACCATGCCGGTGATCACGCCGAGGATGCTCGGCTTCCCGTGGTGCAACCACTCGATCACCGCCCAGGAGAATGCGGCGCAGGCGGCACAGAGGTGCGTGACGTAGAACGCATTGCCGGCCGTCACGTCGGCCTTGAGACCGCTGCCACCGTTGAATCCGAACCAGCCGAACCACAGCAGACCGGCGCCGAGCGCCGCGAGCGGCAGACTGTGGGGGACCATCGGCTGGCGCGGGTAACCGGTGCGCTTACCGAGCATTAGCGCGAAGACGAGCGCCGAGATGCCGGCGGAGATGTGAACGACAGTGCCACCCGCGAAGTCCTTCGCGCCGGGCAGCCCCATCGCGACCAACCAGCTGTTCTCCTTCTCGTTGAGGATTCCCCCGCCGCCTTCCGTGCCCCACACCCAATGCGCGACCGGGCAGTAGACGAGGGCGAGCCACATCACGGTGAAGAACGCGAACGCCGAGAACTTGACGCGCTCGGCAAACGCGCCGCTGATCAGTGCCGGCGTGATGATCGCGAACATCATCTGGAACGAGAACAGCACGTAGAACGGCACTCCGTCGTCGACGCGCGTGTCCGGCACGCCGTTCAGGAACGCGTAGTCGCCCGGCCAGCCGAAGAAGCCGCCGACCGAGTCGCCGAAGAGCATGCCGCCACCGAACATGAACCACAGCATCGACACCAGGCCCATGCAGAACAGGCTGTGCATCATCGTCGACAGCACGTTCTTCGAGCGCACGAGCCCGCCGTAGAAGCAAGCGAGACCCGGCGTCATGAGCAGCACGAGCGCACAAGACACGAGCATCCACGCCGTGTGCCCCGCATCGACTGCCGCGGTCGGTTCTTCGGCCGCGAACAGCGAACCGCCTCCCAGAAACCCAGCGCCCACTGCCCAGTGGAGACATCGTGTGACGGTGTTCTTCGTCATGGAGCCCTTCCCTCTGATTTGTCTGTCAGCACCTAGCACGTACGCCGCGACGAGCTCCGAAGTCGGAACACGTCACGAGCATCGAGTGCAGGCACCGTCGGAGAGGACCCCAAGTCCGCGAGCCGCACGCAGCCCGGATCAGCCGGCTGCTTGCTCGCGCCCGACGAGCGCTCGAATCAGATCGCTTCCGAACCGCGTTCGCCTGTGCGGATCCGGATCACTTCGTCGAGTTGCTGTACGAAGATCTTGCCGTCGCCGATCTTGCCGTCGGGTCCGGAGCGACCGCCGCGGATGATCGCCTCGATCGTCGGCTCGACGAACTCCGCGTTGACACAGATCTCGAGCTTCACCTTGCGGATCAGGTTCACCTCGTACTCGTGGCCGCGGTAGACCTCCTTGTGGCCCCGCTGCCGGCCGATCCCTTGAACGTCGCTGACGGTGAGGCGGAACACCTCGACCTTGCTCAGCGCCTCCTTGACGGCTTCCAGCCGCGCGGGCTGGACGATCGCGGTGATGAGCTTCATCTAGTCCTCCAAGATTCTTCAGAACGATTGTCGAAGAGCCACCGACGCGTCTCGACGCCGGTGGTTAGCAGGACTGACCGCGCGGCCCTGCCGTGTTTCAGGTCGCATCCTCCTGGTATGGCTCGCCGTCCGTCGGACCGACGACGCATTCCTGCAGGTCTTGCTTGACGAGAGCGAGGCGCGCCGGGTTGGTCACCTTCTCCCCGTCGGCTTCGAACACCCAGAACATGTCGTGAGCGCGATCCGAGACCGTCGACACCTTTGCGGTCCGCACGTCGAGACCGAGGCGATCCAGCGTGCTCGCGATCGAGTGGAGCAGTCCCGGCCGGTCTCCCGCGCTCACCTCGATCACCGTGTAGACGGAGGACTGCCCGTTGTCGAACTCGACCGAGACCTCGAGAAGGGACTTGCGCCGACGGTGCTTCAGGCGACGACCGTAGGTCCGTTCCCGACGCAGAATGAGATCTGCGACCGCGGCCTGACGCGACTCGACGGCGCGCATCTTGCTCCGCACGCGTTCGACGCGCTGCTCGATGCCGACGCGGATGTCGTCCGCGATCTCGACGAAGAAGACGTCGAGCGCGACACCGTCACGCCTCGAGAAGATGCTCGCGCCGAGCACGCCGAGCCCCTCCGAGTGGAGAACACCGGTCAGCTGCGCGAACAGGTGCGAACGATCCCGCGTGCAGACCGTGACCTCGTGGTAGCCGACGAAGCTCGTGCAGTCGATCTGGGCCTGCTCCGACTGCAAGTACCGATCGACCATGTCCGCGTGGTAGAGCATGCGCTCCGGCACGATGTTCTTCGCGTAGCTCGGAGAGTCGATCGTCTCGCAGTGCTCGACAACGCGAGCGCGCTGCTCGGTCGACAAGTGACTGACCGCGAGAGCCTCTTCGAGCTTCGAAGACGACGTCGTGCCGGTCTCGATGCAGATCCGCGTGCGTTGGTAGAGCTCGGCGAGCTGCACGCCTTTCCACGCCGTCCACGTCCCGGGGCCGACGGCGCGAATGTCGATGTAGGTCAGCAGGTAGAGCATCTCGAGTCGCTCGATGGTGCCGACCAGTCGCGCGAAGACCTCGACGACCTCGTCATCGGTGAAGTCCTGCCGTTCGGAGACCTCGAACATGCGCAGGTGGTGGTAGACGAGGAACTCGACGTTCTCCTCCACCTCCTGCGGTACGCCGAGCCGCTCGCAGACCAGACTCGCGGCCTCCTGCCCGCTGACCTCGTGGTCACCGGGTAGCGCCTTGCCGATGTCATGAAGCAGAAGCGCGAGCCGCAACGACAGGCGATCTTCGATGCTCGCGAAGATCCTGCGGAACTCCGCGTCTTCCTCGCCGACCTTGCTGTCTTCGCCGTCCTCGCGGTCCGCTTCTCCCTCGAGGTCATCGAGCGCTTGCAGCGTTCGGAGGATGTGCTCGTCCACCGTGAACTGGTGATGCCCGTCGAAGGTGACGCGGCCTTCGAGCGCCTGGAACTCCGGCACCAGCCGGCCGAGGAACCCGGTCCAGTGCATCGCCTTCAGCACGCGCCCGGTGCTGCCGCTGCCGCGCAAGACGGCGAGCAGTACGCCGTGAACGGCGCTCGAATACGCGAAGTCGAGGTCCGGGTCGGCGACTTTCTGGCGGATCCACTCGCGCAGCCCGGCGCTGAGTCGACAATCGCGCTCGAACGCTTCGAGAAAGATCCCGCTGATCTCCTCCTCGACGTCGTCGACCTGCGGCTCGCTGCGCAAGAAGAGCGTGCCCTGGTAGAGGGACAGGTACGGCCGTACCTGTGTCGCCAGGATCTTGTGCGCCAGTCGCTGGTGAAACCGTCGCCCTTGCGTGCCGGTCTCGACGTAGTGCTGCAGGAAGCGCCAAGTATTGCGGGCGTGTCGGTAGTAGTCGGCCATCAGGCCTTCGACGGCTTCGCACGGTGAGTCCCCGTAGCCGAGGTGACACGCGACCGTGAACACCGAGTCGCCGTCGAGGACATCCTGCCGGATGCCGTTGGTGAAGTGGTTCTCGCAACGGACGCGCAGATAGAAGCCGTACGCGTCGCGGAGCTCGTCCACACGATCGCTCGAGAACACGCCGCCGCGTTGCAGCGCGTCGAACGTGCCCAGTTCGCGCCGGATGCTCTCGATCCACAGCACCCGCTGGATGTCGCGCAGGCCGCAGACGCCGTCCTTGAGGTGTGGCTCGACGACATAGATCGTGCGCTTCGGCGACTCCAAGGACTCGCGCAGCTGCTCGAGCTTCTGTCGCGCGAAGGTCTCGCCGTGGCGTTTGCGGTAGCGTCGGATCGCGCGCTCTTCGAAACGCGCGAGAAGCCGACGACTTCCGATCAGGAAGCGGTGCTCCAGCAGCGCTGCCGCGGTGATGACGTCATCGGCCATGAAACGGTAGCAGTCAGCGACCGTGCGCACGGAGTGACCGAGATCGAATCCGCCATCCCACAGCAGGGTGACGAGGCGCCGGATGCCGTCGTCGACCTCCGGCGATTCGCGCAGGAAGAGCAGATCGACATCGGAGTGCGGGCAGAGCTGCCGGCGACCGTATCCCCCCACCGCGAGCAGGGCGACGTCGTCCTGCATGGCGCCGAGTTCCTCCAGGAAGAGGTGGCGCAGCACGCCGTCGACGCCGTCGGAGAATCCTTCGACGACGCGGAAGGGGTTGTCACCGCGACGGTGACGCTCGCGCGCCACGTCGAGGAAACGCGACACGTTGGCCTTGAGGGCCTGGATGGATCCGAGTGGTCTGGGCACGACACAAACGACGCAGAGTGGGTTTCAGCGTCAGTCAGAGATGCAGCGCAGCCAGCCCGACCGCGGGCTGCGGGCAGACCATCAACAGGACCCTTGAAGCCCTCGATTATCACGGCAGGGCGCCTCGCGATCAAGAGCTCACGATCCGGAACTCGATGAATTCCGGTCCGCCTCAGTATCGCCGCGGCATCGCGTCGATTCGCCGGGCCGGCAACCAGCGGCGCAGACCGTCGCGGGCAGCGGACGGGACGACGAGCGAACGCAGGGGCGACTCGAGCGGCTCGTCGGCCGGAATCGGCGCGACGCGCGGTTCGCCGAGCCACGGCTTGCCCGGAGCGACCGACACGACGCGGTAGACATCGCCCGTCCGAGCATGCGCCCGCGCGCGGTGCCAATGGGACTCGTCGAGACGCAGGACATCGGTCGGAACGCACGTCACGAGAACCGCGGTCGCGCCACCGCGGTTGCCGGCGACGAACGAGCTCTCGTGCACGAGCCACAATGTGTCGGTCCGGCGAGAGGAAACCGCGGATGCGCCGACGAGGGCTTCGAGGACGAAGCCCTCTTGGTCCACTCGGCCTTTCACGACCACCTCGGACGCGGCGTCGGCACGGCCGCTGCCAGTCCGCGCACCGTCCGGCTCTGCGACGCGCAGCGCGAAGAGCACGGCCCTGCGACCGTCGCTCGACGGATCGGCCGACCAGCGAGCCGGGGTCCGCGTCGAGCCGTCAGACCAGCGGAGCGGCCCCGCGGTCGCGCCGTCGGCGACCACCCAACGGAGTCGGTCGAGATCGGCGCGGTCCATCTCGATGGGCCGACGCGGGCGAGCGTGCACCACCGACTCGGACCGCGCCCCACCGCCCGGATCGACAGCGTCGCCATCGAATACCACGAGGTGGAAGACCGCGGTGAGGATCAGGAACGCGGCCGCGGCCTGGAGCCAGCCGGGGTGCCCGCGGCGTTTCTCGGTGACGCCGGAGGTACGCAGCTGCCCCGTCTCCAATCGCGCGACGAGACGGTCGCGTCGTTCGGCGGCGGCTTCCGCGTCGGGATCGCCGAAGAGCGGCTGGAAGCGGCAATCGGCCTCCTCGCCGCCCGGCTCCGCGCCCAGCAGTCCCCCCAACGCGAACAGATCGCGGGTCGCGGAATCTCGCGACTCGAGCCAATCTCGACAGGCAGCGCAGCGGCCCAGGTGGCGGCGAACCCGGCGGAGGTCGCGCGCACGAAGGAGCTCACCCTCAGCGTAGAGCTCGAGGAGCGGTCTCAGGGTGCTGCAGACTGCGTTCACGTTGCCTTCTGGCCTCGATGCGTCCGGCGAGTCGGGCGCGGGCCTGGCGAATCAGGTGATCGACGCGGGAGAAGCTCAGTCCCAGCTCCGCGGCGATGTCGCGATAGGCCAGTCCCTCGAAGTATTTTAGCTCGAGAGCGCGGCGCTCGCGCTCAGGTATCGAGGCGAGCACCGTCGACAGCTCGTCATCCGGCGGCGCGTCGACCGATTGCCAGCGCTCGAGGTCGACGCGACGCTCGAGCGCCCGGCGCTCGGCGACGAGATGCCGGACTCGATCACGACACAAGGATCGGGCGACCTGGAACAGCCACGGCCCGAAGCGACGTCGGTCGTCGAGTTGGCCCAGCCGGTGAAACGCCCGTAGGAACGTCTCCTGGCTCAGGTCCTCCGCCTCGGCGTCGCTGCCGCCCAACAGGCGGCGGCACAAGCCGTAGACCGCCGACTCGTAGCGCTCCACGAGCGGTCGAAACGCGCTGCGATCGCCGCGGTGGAGACGCTCGACGAACTCGGCATCCGACGGCTCGGCCGGCTCCGCGCCGAGCGGAACTTCCGACCGCGAACTGTCGATTCTCGTGTCGTCCATGAGGTCAGATGGTCGAGGGGCGTGCGGATCGCAAGAAAACGTCGCGTTGCGTGGATGGACTCCGCCGCGCGCGGAATCTTACCGGACGGCAGCTGGAGAACACCGACAGGGTTCGCGGGATGCCGATACGCCCTACCGAAGCCCGAACCGCGCCGCGCGACGAATCCAAGATTCTCCGCGAGCGGAGGGGGCGTTGTCAATCGTGGCGTGCGGCCGGGGTGATCGAGGTAGGGGACGGAGATCACTCCCCGCCCCCTCAGCGCTTCGGCAGGACCTCGAATAAACGGCGGCCTCCACGGTCGTCGGCGACGGACCGCAGGACCGCGGGTGCACCCTGCGGTCGCTCCTGATCGACGGGCTGCTTCGCCGCCCTCGCCTGTGATAGATTGACGTCTCCCGAGCCCAGGAGCCCGTCCGCCATGCCCCCCGTCATCGCCGTCGTTGGATGTCTCGACACGAAGGGCGAGGAGCTCGCCTTCATCAAGGAGCGGATCGAGTCGCAGGGCTGCGGCGTCCGAGTGCTCGACACCGGCGTCGTCGGCGATCCGGGATTCGCTGCCGACATCTCGCGCGAGTCCGTCGCCGAAGCCGGCGGCGCGAGCTTCGCCGAGCTGCGCGATCGCGGCGATCGCGGCTACGCGGTGACCGTGATGAGCGCCGGGGCGGCCAAGGTCGTCCGCGAGCTCTTCGACGGCGGCGAGGTCGACGGCATCATCGCCGCCGGCGGCTCGGCCAACACGACGATCGGCGCGACGGCGATGCAGACCCTGCCGGTCGGCGTGCCGAAGATGCTCGTGTCGACCCTCGCGTCCGGAGACGTGTCGACCTACGTCGATACGAAAGACGTGACGATGATGTACTCCGTCGTCGACGTTGCCGGCATCAACCGAATCTCGGCGCGCATCCTCGCGAACGCGGCGAGCGCGGTCTGCGCGATGGCCCGGAGCGCTGCATCGACCGATGACTCGAAGACCGACGAGGGCCGACCGATCGTCGCCGCGACGATGTTCGGGGTCACGACGCCGTGCGTCACCGAGGCGCGCCGCATCCTCGAGGAGGCCGGCTACGAGGTGCTCGTCTTCCACGCGACGGGCACGGGCGGCCGCGCGATGGAGGGACTGATCGAGGACGGCTACATCGCCGGGGTCCTCGACATCACGACGACCGAGCTCGCCGACGAACACGTCGGCGGCATCCTCAGCGCAGGCCCTCGCCGGCTGACGGTCGCCGGGGCCGCGGGCATCCCGCAGGTCGTGTCGGTCGGCGCGGTCGATATGGTCAACTTCGGCCCGATCGACACGGTGCCTCCGCTGTTCCGCGGTCGGCTCCTCTACCAGCACAACGAGAACGTCACGTTGATGCGGACCACGCCCGCCGAGCACGTCGCGATCGGGAGAATCATCGCCGAGCGCCTCGCCACCGCGGGCGGTCCGGTCAAGGTGCTGCTGCCGCTCGGCGGCGTATCGCTGATCGACACCGCGGGGCAGCCGTTCCACGATCCGGACGCCGACGCGCGCCTCTTCGATGCGATTCGCGCGGGAGCTGGCGCCGCGTTCGAGGTCGAATCGCTCCCCGCGGATATCAACGATCCGGCCTTCGCGCGCGCGAGCGCCGAAGCACTGATCGCCCTTCTTTCCCACACGAACGACAACTGATCGTCACCGACCAACGGAGCCCCCCATGGCCATCGCACGATCCGAGATCCTGAAGCGCCTGCGGGCGCAGATCGCTGCCCGCAAGCCGATCATCGGCGCCGGCGCCGGCACCGGCATCTCCGCCAAGTTCTGCGAGAAGGGCGGCGTCGATCTCATCATCATCTACAACTCCGGCCGCTTCCGCATGGCAGGCCGCGGCTCGCTATCGGGGCTTCTTCCGTACGGTGACGCGAACGCGATCGTCGTCGAGATGGCGAGCGAGGTGCTGCCCGTCGTCGAGGACACGCCGGTTCTCGCCGGCGTGTGCGGCACCGATCCGTTCCGGCGCATGGACGTCTTCCTGCCCGAGCTCGCGCGCATCGGCTTCTCGGGCATCCAGAACTTCCCGACCGTCGGACTCTTCGACGGTCGCTTCCGCAGCAACCTCGAGGAGACCGGCATGGGCTACGGACTCGAGGTCGAAGCGGTGCGCCAGGCTCGCGAGCTCGACCTCGTCACCGCGCCGTACGTGTTCACGCCGGAAGAGGCGACCGCGATGGCGCAGGCCGGCGCCGACATCCTCGTGCCGCACATGGGCCTGACTACGAAGGGCTCGATCGGCGCGCAGTCCGCCATGACTCTCGAGGAGTGCCCCGCGATCGTTCAGGCGATGGCCGACGCCGCCAAGAGCGTGCGCGACGACGTCATCGTGCTGTGCCACGGCGGCCCCATCTCCGAACCGGCCGACGCGCAGTACGTGCTGCAGAACACGACCGGCGTCGACGGATTCTTCGGCGCATCGTCCATCGAGCGCCTCGCGACGGAGGGCGCGATCCGCGATCAGGCGGCGGCATTCAAGGCGATCGGCTTCTGATCTGACGTCCGACGCGTCACTCACGCTCGGCGGCGCGGAACTTGCGCAGCACCCAGACCGTCTCGCCGATTTCGAGCACGATGACCAGCCCGATGATCCACGGGGCGCGATCTGCTACTACGTGGTCGAAGTTCTGCGCCACGGCCACAGCTACCGCGAGACAACCGGCGAGAAACAAGAAGACCACGGCCTGCACGCGAGCCCACGTTGCGCGCGTCATGTGGATCAAGCCGTAGACCTTCATCTTCGGTGACTCGGTCATCGTGGACGCAGCTCCTGGTTGTCCTCGCACACGACTCGGAACCCGACGTTGCACACGCGCTGCCAGGCAGGATAGCTCAGCCGCAGGGACGCCCGGCAACGCTCCGGACGATCCCGCCAAGAGCCACCGCATACGACCCGGCAGTCGTCGGCGGTGTTCGCGATGGACGCCACGGCGGTCGGCGCCGTACTCGTCCACTCGCTCGCGTTGCCGTGCATGTCGCGAAGTCCCCACGCGTTCGGCCGGAAGCTGCCGACGTGACTCGACGCGACGACGCCGTCGTCGATCGTCAGGTCGCAGAGTATGTCCATATCGAACTCGGAGGATGCGTTCGTCGCGAGACCGCCCGACGCGCCACGAGGCCGTGCGAGCGCCCGGTCGGCGACGTTCGCGTATCCAGCCAGGTCGCTGCTCGCGTCGCCGCAGTGAAACCGCGTCCTCGACCCGGCGCGACACGCGTACTCCCACTCCTCTTCCGTCGGCAGCCGGAAGCGCTTCCCCGTGCGCTCGGAGAGCCAACGACAGAACTCGTCGGCTCGACTCCACGCGACGCGCACGACAGGTTGGCGCGGGTCGTCGAGCGAGGGACCGGGGCCGTCCTTGCCGACGAGGCGCTTCGCGAAGCGTCCGCTGCGGTGCGCGGAGTCGAAGCGGCGGTACTGCGCGTTCGTCACCTCACAGACGCCGATCCAGAATGAACCCGACACGCGGACGCGCCGTGCTCTGTCGCCGCGTGACGAGTCCCCCATGACGAACTCGCCGGCGGGAATGCGCGCGAGCTCCATCTCGACGCCCTCTCCGAGATCGACGGTCGTCGTGAACTCGGCTCCCGCGTCGCGTTGGCGTCGCTGGGCCTCCGCCGCGTCGAACGGCCATCCCGACGCGCTCACGGGCGCAGGGCGCCGCCGCGAGCCCGCCGTCGCGTCGGCCGGCTCGACGGCAGCGCGATAGGATGTCCTGGCGAGCGTCGGCACGACCTCGAAGTCGTCCGGCGGGCCACCGTACTGTCGCTGAAGCTCGCGCCGCCGCTCTGCCGCACCCTCGGGCACCGGACACACCTCGCCCCATGTGCCGTGACACGGACCGTTGAGGTCGATCCACGTGATCAATCGATCGCGCGCTTCCGCGTCGAGCTCGACACCGTGGTGGCCGGCCTCGAGCATCTGGATCAGCTCGCTCGTCCCTGCGTGATACTCGCCAGGCACGAGCATGTGGACCTCGTCCTCGACACCGACGCGACGAATGTACGGCAACAGCGCCTCGTACGCCGGCGTGTATCGAACAACCGTGCCGCCGAGGATCTCGCGCGCTGCCGGGTGCAATCGCCGCTTTCCGAGTTGCGCTAGCTGCCGGCCGCGGTAGCTCTTCACGAGATGCTCTGCGCGCAGATCGGGCGTCGCGCCACCCTCGGCTGGCGACCGTCCGTCATGGCAGCGCGTGCAGTTCGCGTCGAGCACCGGCTGCACCTCGCGCGCGAAATCGAAACCGCGCGGCGGACCGTACCACGGCTCGATATCCACCGGCCTCTGCGTTTCCGCCACCGTCGCCGGCGTGTCGCGCGGCTCGTCATGACATCCGACGCACGAGACCGTCTCGCCCGGCATCGCCGTGAACCAGCTGCGCATCAGCTGCAACGCCTTGCCGTCCGCGTCGAGAGGCTGCACGCTCAGCGGCGTGTTCGCCGGCACGCGAAACGCGGCGGAGCCGCTCTCGTCGACGGGGACCGTGCCGAGGATGCGCATCACCTCCCACGGCCCGCCGCTGCCGACCTTGTCCGGTCCGGCCATGCCGGGATAGCCGAAGTGGTACGCGAAGACGCGCAGCCGCTTCACCGCGCCGCGCGGCACTCCCGCGAGTCCCGGCCCCGAGTACACGTCGTGCAGGAAGACGACCGCGTCGTCGCGCGTCATGTCGACACGACTCGGCAGCACGGGCGGCCGCGGCGTCGCGCGGAGCGGAATCGGCTCGAACAGATCGTGCTGCGTCGAGACGTGCAGAGGCACGAGCTGGTCGAACACGTCGGCGAGCCAGATGCCCCATGTCGCCTTCCGGTTCGGCTTGCACGCGACGATGACGTACTTGTCGCTCAGCGGGTACGGGTGCAGGAACTTCGGCCATGACTTGTCGACGAGGTTGTCGCGAATCGGCGTATCGGGATCGTCGCGCCCAGGGATCATCTGCACGATGCCGTCCGCCTCGAACCAGCCGCGCGCGAAGTCGAGAATCGCCAGCTCGCCCATGCGCGGCACGCCGTGGTAGCCCGCGACGATCGCGACGAGCTTGCTCGGCGCACCCGGAATGCCCCGCGGATAGTACAGCGCGTTCGGCCAGTACGAGTTGCTGCCGTAGATCGCGCGCTGTCCGGTGCCGTCCGGATTCATCGCCATCAGCGGGCGCAGATACATGTGCATCGTGCCCGTATAGTCCCAGCGACTGAACACGACCTGACCGTTCGGCAGTACCGACGGGTGCAGGTCGAGGTCTTGATCAAAGCAGAGCTGCCGCACGTCGCTGCCATCCGCGCTCATGCGGTAGATCGCGCACGCCCGCTCGACGCCGTGCCAACACGGCACCGCATGGTACGACGCGGTCGACGCGAACACGATGCCACCGTCGGGCAGGTAGCACGCGTCGAAGCTGTCGGCATCCGGATGCTCGCCGCGGCTCACCTGCCGCAGCCCTTTGCCGTCGGCGCCGATCTCGAAGATCTGCCACGCGTGCCGCCCCTTCGTCTTCACGGGCTCCTTCGTCCTCACGGGCCCCTTCGTCCTCACGGGCATCGTGAAGAGGAGGCGATCGCCGTCGAAGTGGAGGTCGATCTCGCCGACGAACTCGTGGTGCGACGGGCGAAACAACGTGCGCAGACGTCCCCGCGGGCGCACCGGCGACAGCACGGCGATGTCGTTGTCGTATCCCGTCGGCGCGATCCCCGTATTGCACTTGTGATTCACCGGCAGGCCGAGCTGCCCGCTCTTGCGGCGGAGAACGATCAGCTCGTCGAAGTCGAGCAGCGGATTGGCGAGCAGCGCTTCGCGACGCAGCGTGCGGAATGCGGCGCTCGCGTCGCTGTCACCGTCTCGGACACCCGCCTCGAGCGCGTCGAGTCGTCGCGAGAACTCCTCACCGCGGTCGTAGGCAGCTCCGAACGTCGCCTTCAGATCCGCGAGGGCTCGCCGCAGCGAATCGACGGGACGCGGTGGCTCGATCGGCCCGGACACGGCACTCGACGCAACCGCCCCGAACACGATGCTCAACGCGACGATCGCGGCTCGACGCATGACGAGGAATCCTCCGCGAGATCAGAGCCTGGAGCGAGCGGGGACGAAACAGATCACCTGACCGTCCTCCAGACAGACGATGATACGACCGTCGTGGTCGATCGCGACGCCACTCTTGACCGCCGTCGCCGGCAACGCCTCGCGCCACAGATCACGACCGGTGTCGATCGCGATCGCCGACAGGAAGCTCCCCGTGCCGTCCGGAGCCGTGTGCCCAGCCGCGAGCAACACCTTCGGCGTCACGACGAAGCTCGTGATGCGCCGGTCGGTCTGCCGCCACAGCGTCTTGCGCCCCGGCACGCGCCCGCGCCTTGCGTCGCGACGTGAGGCCGCATCGCCGGGCTTGGCATCGCCTCCCGGCCCGAGCAGCGCGAGATCGGAGAACCGGCTGCCCTCGTAGGCCGCTTCGTAAGTCAGTGTCCGCCCACCCTCGAGATCGCGCCGCAGCGACACGTACTTGCCGTACTCGGGATAGTACGCGTAGAACGCCGTGTGGAACTGCGATGACACGCCGCCGCGCGGCTGGTTCAGACACTTCCCGGTGCGCAGGTCGAACCGCGCCGTGTGGTACCTCCCACCGCCAGCGAACTGCAGCTCGCTCCCCGCGATGCGCAGCTCGCCCTGCAGGCTGATGCCGCTGTCCGCGTCCTTCGACAGCATCCCCGAGCTGTCGTCATGCCACCGCGGCTTGCCCGTCACGGCGTCGAGCGCGACGACGTGCGTGCCGTCGTAGTGCGCGACGCCGGCAGCCGCGTAGACGACGCCGTCCTGCACTGCGACGCCGCCCGCGACGGGCCACGTCGAGATCAGCTTGCCGTAGACCGGCATCCACCGCTTTGCCGGCGCGACGCGGTACGACCACAGGAAGCGCCCCGTCGCGGCCTCGAACGCGTACACGCGGCCGTCGGCCGAGCCGGCGAAGATGCGCCCTGCGGCGACCGTCGGCGCTTGGTAGATCGCCCCGCCCGTGTACGACTTCCAGCGCTCCTTCCCGTCGACGTCGAGCGCGCGCAGCACGCCCGAGCGGTCCGCGATGAACGTCAGGCCGCCCGCGAGGACGGGAGCCGCTGGCAGCGACGTGCCTCGGATCGACCACGCTCGCGTCACGCCGGCGGGCGCCTGGACGTTCGTCGCCGACGATCGATAACGGTCATGCCGATACGCCGGCCAGTCTCCGGAACGCACTGCGAGGTTCGCGACCTCGGCGAGCTGGCCCTTCCCGACCTCATGTCGCGATCCGTCGTCGTCCGGCTGCAGGTCGAAGTCCCCCACCGAGCTCAAGCCGATGTGCCCGTAGAGCGACAGCTGACAGCCGCACATCCACGGCCCCCAGTACAGGTGGCCCTCGGAAATGATCACGCCGTCCTGACACGGCGGTCGCATCGGCGCGATGTGCTTCGCGGTGTTCGACGCGACGTCGATGCGCACGGTTCCCCCGGTCGCGCGGAAGAACACGCTGTCGATGCTGCCGGTCGCACGCGTGCACGCGCGTCGTGCGGGCAGTCGGTGCAGGACATCGCCGCTCTCGTAGCCGAGCACCATGCCCGACCCGTTCTGCGGCCCCGCGGCCCAGATGCCCGCGTCGCGAAGAACGATCTGCAGATTGCCCGGCGACTTCGTCCAGCGCAGCGCACCGTCCGTCGTCGACGCCGCGACCAGCTGCTTCCGCTGCGGGCCGGCGAAGAACACGTGGTCCTTGCTGCCCTTGATGTAAGTCGTCGTCGAGTAGCCGGTGACGTAGTGCTGCGCGCGGTGGTTCGGCCCGATCGCATCGAGCAGCTCGCGACTCGTGTTGCGCCAACGCACGTCGCCAACGCCCGCATCGAGCGCTGCGAGGTGCTTCTCGGGGCTGTAGAAGTAGATTCGATCGCCGAACATGCAGACGCCGCGGCTGTCGACGTACTCCTCCTCGCGGTGCGTCCAGCGCGTCTTCTCCGAAGAAAGCTCGATCGCGAGGAACGTGCGGCCGAAGCCGAAGCTCGTCGCGGGGTTCCTGTAGTCGTGCCCCTTCCACATGCCCCACGGCCAGTGCCCGAGGCCCGGCGTGTTCGAACGCTGCGTGTCGACGACGACCTCCCGGTTGCCGACGAGCGCGTAGAGGACGCCGTCGACGATCGCCATCCACTTCCAGACCGGACCGTCGGAGACGCCATCCGGCACCCTGATCTCGTCGCGAACCTCGCCGGTCGCGGCATCGATCACCTTGCACGATTCGTCGTCTCCGAGGTAGAGCGCGTCGGCGGTCGCGATCATCGTGTTGCGGTGAATCATGAAGCCCTCGCGGAGCTTGCGCCGCCACAGGATCGTGCCGTTGTAGGCGTTGACGCAGATCAGCGTGTTCAGCACCTCGTTCTGATTCGCCTTGTGCGCGATGTGCCCGAACGCCTTGAAGAGGCGGCCGCCGGCAGCGACGGTCACCTCGGGCATCGGGCTGAACATGGGCTCGGCGAGGAACTGCGTCAGGTACGGAGCGCGCGCGTGAGTGTCCGTCGATTGCGGATTGTTGTCCGGGCCGTGGAAGACGTGCGTCCACTCATCGACGCCCTCGGGGCGCTGCGCGGTCACCTTGCGATCGCCGAGGACGGCCGTGGCTCCGGGACGGAGCACGCGTCGCAACTCGTCGTCGCTGACCCGGCGCCCCGCCGCGCGCGATGCCACGACGACGTCGGCGAGGTTGCTCGCCAGGTGAACCGTCGCGAAGTCTCCCTTGTCGACGAATACGCGCTTGCCGAGCAAGCCCCGCGCGTCCGCCGCGTCCCGAACGCTCTCGAGCTCGCCCGCGTCGGGAGACTGGAAGTAGACCGACAGCTCGCTGCCGTCGACCAGGCCGATCACGAAACCCGCCTTCTGAGCATCGGGCAAGCCGAGGACGGCGCAAATGCCCCGTTTGACACCGGTGTCTCGAAGAAGGGCCTCGGCGTCGACCGCCGGCTCGGCACCGACGATGTCTGCTGCCAGCAGAGCGATCGTTCCCATCGCCAGCGTTGCCCACTGCCCGACGCTTCGCTTGGACATGTCCCGGTCTCCTTCCCGATCCTCCAGCGGCTGCGAAACGACTCGCGTCCACTGCGTTGTACTGTTCCGTGTGACACAAGGCAATCACCGCGCGGCCGGCGCGAGCTACAATCCGCGTTGGGATTCGTCGATGTCAACGAAATCGGAAAGGACGTGATCATGGAAACCACCGTCGGAGCGCTCCGGTCCCTCCTGGCACTCTTCCTCGTGGCCGCGATGTCGATCTGCGCACACGGCGCGCCAGCGGAGACGGCGGATTTCTGTGTCGCACCGGATGGTGATGACAGTGCCGCGGGAACAGTCGAGGCGCCGTTCGCGACCCTCGCCCGCGCGCGTGACGCGGTGCGCAAGAAGATCGCCGCGGGCTTGAGTGCCGACGTGCTGGTCTACGTGCGCGGCGGCACGTATCGCATCGCCGAGCCGGTCGTGTTCGGCCCGCAGGACTCGGGCACGAAGAAGGCCTCGGTCACGTACGCTGCCTACCCGAACGAGAAGCCGACCATCAGCGGCGGCCGGCGGATCGACGGGTGGAAGACGGCGCCAGACGGGACGTGGATCGCCACGGCACCGCCAGGCGCGTCGAGCTTCCGCGAGCTCTTCGTCAACGGCCGCCGCGCGCAGCGCGCTCGCAATCCGAACAGCGGTTACTTCCGGTTGGTGAAGGCGGGAAAGGATGGCCGCACGAGCTTCGAGTTCAAGCCGGGCGACATGCGCGCCTGGAAGGACGTGAAGAACGTCGAGGTCGTGTACCTGCACGACTGGTCGTCGTCGCGAGTGCTCGCCGCGAGCGTCGATGAGGAGACGAACGTCGTCACGCTCGCGCAGGCGATCGGCGCCAGCCACGGCTTCTTCCGCATCTGCGGATTCGAGCCACACCCGCGCTACTTCCTCGAGAACTCGTCGTCATTCCTCGATGCACCGGGCGAGTGGCATCTCGATGAGCAGACCGGCGTCGTCGCGTATCGACCGCTCCCCGGCGAGACGCTCGAGTCGATCGACACGGTCGCGCCTGTCGCTACAAGCCTGCTCGAGGTTCGGGGCGACGTCGAGGGCAATCGTCCCGTCACGAACCTGCACTTCGTCGGCCTCCGCTTCGAGCACTGCGCGTTCGCGATTCCCGACGGCGGCTACGCCGGCATCCAGGCGGGATACCACGCGAACCGCAGCAGCCAGACCGCGACCGGCTGGCGGATTCTGCCCCCCGCGGTGCTCTTCGACTTCACCGTCGACTGCCGCTTCGCCGACGGCGTCGTCGCGAACGTCGGCGCATCGGGCATCGCCTTCGGCCGCTCGTGTCGCGACAACGTGCTCGCCGGCACGCACATCACCGACGCCGCCGGCAACGGTGTACTGGTCGGCGAAGAGCGCCGGCGCGCGAGTGACGGCTCGCCCTGGTGGCAGGAGCACCCCGAGCAGGCGACGAGCGGCACCGTCATCGAGAATTGCCTGATCGAACGCTGCGGCCGCGAATTCTACGGCAGCGTCGGCATCTGGGTCGGCCTCGCCAACCGCACGAGAATCGCGCACAACGAGATCCGCTGGCACCCGTACACGGGCGTCTCGGTCGGCTGGATGTGGAACCCGACCCCGACGCCGTGCAAGGAGAACACCGTCGAGAACAACCACATCCACCACGTCATGCAGGTCCTGTCCGACGGCGGTGGCATCTACACGCTCGGCCGACAGCCCGGCACGGTGCTGCGCGGCAACGTGATCCACGACGTGCCGATCAACCTCGGTCGCGCCGAGTCGAATGGCATGTTCCTCGACGAGGGGACGACCGACATGGTCATCGAGAAGAACGTGATCTACAACATCGACCGCTCGCCGCTGCGGTTCCACAAGGCGACGGTGAACCTCGTCCGCGACAATGTCCTCGTCGTCGGCAAGGGCGTGCCGCCGGTGCGCTACAACGCGACCGATCCGAAGAACATCGAGCTGCGCGACAACACGGTGCGAGAGATGGGCCTCCAGCCCCCCTACCGCGACCGCTTGCTGCGCAGCCGTTGAGGTGAACAGAGCGTGCTACGTTCCGGTGAAACCAACGGAGAAATCCCGAGAGGAGTGACCATGAATCGTCTCATGACCGCCGCCGTCTTGCTGACCGTCGCCGCAGCAGGTTGCGCCTCGCGCGCGCCCCTGCAGGATTCGGCGCACTTCGTCCACGTGGTCCTCTTCAAGACGTCCTCCGGGTCGACGGAGGAGGCCGAGGAGCTGGTCCGCGACATCGACGAGATGCTGGCTTCGTTGCCCACGGTGAAAGGAATCTGGGTAGGCACCCCTGCGCCGACCAACACGCGGGACCTGGTTGACGTCAACTACGACGTCGGGCTGATGCTGCTGTTCGAGGACCAGCAGGGGCTGCGGGACTACCTCGAGGCCCCGAAGCACGTCCAGTTCGCGACGAAGCACGACACGCGCTGCGAGGTTCGGGTCTTCGATTTCGTGCCCGGGGGAAAACCCCTGCCGCCTGCCGACTCCGCGCCTTGATCGCTCCGCGCGTGTCGCATCCGGGGCGTGAGGTCCACTTCCTGTTCAACGATCGCAGTACGGCTGTCGTCACCACGATCGGATAGCGGCGGCGTTTTCGAGGAAGATCTGGACGAAGCCGCTGGCCTCGCTTCGAATGGCGTGTCTCACCGGCCGGACGGGCACGTGCCTTGCGGCGCATCTCCCGGACTTGTACGCCCACGCTAGCGCTGCGCCCATGGCATCCTCGACGACCCTGACGGACCAAGACACCGCCGATCCGCCTCGCCGACCGCGCAACTACGGGCGCTGGCGCGCCGCGACCCTGGCGAGCGTCTACATCCTGATGGGCCTCCACTATGCCCACTGGAAGATCGCCGGCAAGAGCCTCGCGCCGCTCGAGCTGAACGAGGTCATGTACTCGCTCGAGCTCGGCATCATCACGGCGGGTTTCCTGCTGATGCTCGCAGCCGCGGTGTCGGTGCTGACGTTCGGACGGTTCTTCTGCTCGTGGGGCTGCCATATCCTCGCGCTCGAAGACTTGTCGGCGTGGCTGCTGGCGAAGGTCGGCATCCGACCACGCCCGTTGCGCTCGCGGCTGCTGCTGCTCGTTCCGCCGGCGGCGCTGTTCTACATGTTCGTGTGGCCGCAGATCGAACGCATGATCGCCGGACGGCCGATGCCGACCTGGCGGCTGCTCGAAGACAAGGAGGGCTGGGCGTCCTTCGTGACGGAGGACTTCGCGCGGAATCTGCCCGGCGTCGGAATCGCGCTCACGACGTTCGCGGTGTGCGGATTCGCCATCGTTTGGGTGCTCGGCACGCGCTCGTTCTGCCGCTACGTCTGCCCCTACGGCGCGCTGTTCGCGCTGACCGATCGGGTGACGCCGGGACGCATCGTCTCGCGCGGTGGTTGCACGAGCTGCGGCACGTGCACGGCGAACTGCCAGTCCCATGTGCGAGTGCACGAGGAGCTCGCCGCGTTCGGCACCGTAATCGACTCCGGCTGCCTCAAGGACCTCGACTGCATCGCGGTATGCCCGAACAACGCGGTCGGCTACGGCTTCACGCGCCCACCGCTCTTCCGGCTCGGCAAGCGCCATAAGCGCCCGCGACCGGCGTACTCGTTCTCGCTCGCCGAGGAGATCCTGATGATCCTCCTCGTGCCGGCGGGGCTCGTCGTATTCCGCGGTCTCTACGGTCTCCTGCCGTTTCTCCTCAGTCTCGCGATGGCGTGCCTCGTCGCGTACGGCACTGTCGCTTGTCTCCGCCTCTTCCGACGACCGCACGTCCGCTTCGCCAACCTGACGCTGAAGAGCGCGGGGCGCCTCACAGGAACGGGGCGCGCGTTCTCCGTGCTGGCCGTGCTCGCCGTCGCGCTTTTCGCGCACAGCGCGTTCATCCGCTACCACGAGCACTTCGGCGAGCGGGAGTTCCTGGCCGTCCTCGAGATGTCGAACGTAGAAGGCTCTCGGGACGGGTCGGCGGAGCTCGTCGCGGCGGTGGCATCGCCGCTCGCGCACCTCGAAGCCTGCGAGCGCTGGGGCCTGATGCGCCAGCCGTATCTCGACCGTCGCCTGGCGACACTGCACCTGGTCGCCGGCGCGCCCGAACGCGCTGCCCCCTACCTGCGTCGCGTCCGCGATCAAGCGCCGGACGACTCGCGCGCGGTCTTCGCGTACTCCGAGGCCCTGCACCGACTCGAACGACGGGACGAGGCGCGACAGGTGCTACAGGATTTCCTGTCGCACACGGCGAACGCCGCAGGCACATCCGCAGAGAGACTGCGCCCGGCGCGCGCTCGGGCGCATGAGCTCGTCGGGCGATTCCTGCGGGACGAGAAGAAGGTCGACGAAGCCACCGCGGCGTTCAGCGCCTCGCTCGAGCTCGAGCCGAAGAACCTCGACGTGCGTCTGGCGCTCGCCGAGCTGCTCGCGTCGAAACGGCAGTTCGACGACGCGATCGACATCCTGTCGACCGCCGTCGAGCACGACCCGAAGTCGGCCGCCGCGCACTACAGCCTGGGCGTGCTGCTGACGGGGAAGCAGCCGGATGCGGCGCTGGAGCACTACCGCACGGCCATCGAGCTCGATCCCGACGATCCCGAAATCCACAACAACCTCGGACATCTGCTCACCTCGGCCGGAGAGATCGAGGCGGCCGAGCGCCACTTGCGGCGTGCGATCGAGCTGCGCGCGGACTTCGCGCACCCACACTTCAACCTCGCCCGCCTGCTGTTCCAGACGCGCCGGTTCCCCGAGGCCCAAACCCACCTCGAGAAGGCGGCAGAGCTCGATCCGGCGTATGCGGAGATGATCCGTCGGATGGGCGCTCCGGCCGGAGGATCTCCGCAGCGGCCGTGACCTCGGTCATCGCCCGCGCCCCCGCGTACGGGCGAGAGTCGACCGCATGTCACAAGCACGAGCCTGGGCGCAACGCGTCACCGTCGTCGTCCTCGTCGCCGGGTGTACCGCGGCCGCGTCGCGCGCCGAGGACATCTCGCCGCGCGCCTACCGCGAGCAGATCGAGGCCGACTGGATCCTTCGCGACGGGCTGAGGAATCGTCCGACGCCCTCCGCGTTGCCGGGCAGGGCACTCACGACGCGCGATGATGCCGCCGGCGGCTGCGACGGCATCAAGAACGGCAAGTGGGGCTTCCATACGGGCTCTGCCGAGAACCCGTGGTGGCAGGTCGACCTCGGCGCATCGCATGCGCTCGGACGCGTCGTCGTCTGGAATCGCTGCGAGGCCGTCGCCGAGCGCGCGAGCCGACTCGAAGTTCAGCTGTCGGACGACGGCGGGACCTGGCGCACCGTCTACCGTCACGACGGAACGACGTTCTTCGGGCACACGGATGGCAAGCCGCTCACCGCGCCGGTCGACGCCGAGGCGCGATTCGTCCGCGTGGTCCTCCCCGGCACGACGTATCTCCACCTCGACGAGATCGAGGTCTTCGCTGCGAAAGATCCGACGCGCAATCTCGCGCTGCACCGGCCGGCGAACCAGATCAGCGCGTCGCAGTGGTCGAGGCGGACGATCGAGGTCGCGCCGTCGGACATGGACGTGTCCTGGGTCGAGCGGCGACGCGAGGTGCTGCGACACGCGCGCCGCCTGGCGGGAGAGCTCGAGGCTCTCGGCGTCGACATCGCGCGAGATCGCGAGACTCTCGAGCGCCTGGAGAGCACCGCCGACTCGAAGGACGCCGGCGATGCCACGAGCCGCCAGCGCTACCTCGAGGCGCGTTGGGTGCAACGCCGTCTGACGCTCGCGCATCCACTCGTCGCCGAGTTCCGCATCCTGTTCGCGAAGCGCGTTCCGGGCAGCTTCAATCACATGTCCGATCAGTACATCGGCTGGTGGTCGCGCCCGGGCGGCGGCATCTTCACTCTCGACGGCCACCTGGATGGGAAACCACGTGTCGACTGCGTCAGCAGCGCGTTCGACGCGCCGGGGAGCTTCCTGCGTCCGACGCTGTCGCAGGATGGACGCAAGGTGCTCTTCGCGTGGTGTCGCTACTACGCGGACCTCGCTGCCGAGAGGAACAAGCTCGACAAGGGCAACGTGCCGGAGGACGCGTTCTATCACGTCTTCGAGATGGACGTCGACGGCGGCAACGTCCGACAGCTCACGCACGGCAAGTACGACGACTTCGACGCGCGTTATCTGCCGGATGGCCGCATCGTGTTCCTGTCGACGCGACGCGGTCAATTCGTCCAATGCGGCCGCGAGAGCGCGAGCCAGACGCTGGTCGATACGGCGCTGCCGGACGTCTACGTCCGCTGCGGCGGCGGTCCGGAACGACCGTGCGTCGTCTACACGCTGCACACGATGGACGCGAACGGCGGCGACCTCTGTGCGATCTCGCCGTTCGAGATGTTCGAGTGGACGCCATCCGTCGCGCACGATGGAACGATCCTCTACTCGCGCTGGGACTACGTCGACCGACACAACATGCCGTACATGGGGCTGTGGTCGATCAACCCCGACGGCACGAACTCGCGGGCGATCTACGCGAACTTCAGCAGGACGCCGCATTGCACGTTCGAGCCCCGTAGCATTCCGAACTCGCGCAAGATCGTGTTCACCGCGTCGGCGCATCACTCGCAGACGAAGGGCAGCCTCGTGCTTCTCGACCCGGCGGCCGGGGACGAGGGCGCCGGCCCGATCACGCGTCTGACGCCGGAGGTGCCGTTCCCGGAAGCCGAGGGCTGGCCCGATACGTGCTACGCGAATCCGTGGCCGCTGTCCGAACGCTTCTACCTCGTCGCATGGGGCGCGGAGGGTATCCTGAGCCCCGCCACCGGTCTGGGCTGGGCACGCTGGCATTCGGTCGATCGACCGGCAAACGGCATGGGGCTCTATCTGTTCGACGCGGCCGGCAATATGGAGCTCCTCTACCGCGATCCGGCGATCTCGTCGATGTACCCGATCCCGCTGCGGCCTCGCCCGACGCCGTATCGCGTGGCCGACACGGTCGACCGCGATGGCCCGCAGGAGGGCAGGTTCCTCCTGGCCGACGTCTACAGCGGCCTGCGCGACGTCGAACACGGCACGATCCAGTCGCTGCGCATCGTCGCGGTGCCGGCGAAGACGCACCCGACGATGAACTTCCCGAACCTCGGCGTCACGCGCGACGATCCGGGCAAGTGCGTGCTCGGCACGGTGCCCGTCGAGAAGGACGGCTCCGCCTACTTCCGCGTACCGGCAGGCGTCAGCGTGTTCTTCCAGGCCCTCGATGCGCGCGGCATGGCCGTGCAGACGATGCGGTCCGCGACACACGTCCAGCCGGGGCAGACGCTCGCGTGCATCGGCTGTCACGAGTCGCGGCGGGAGGCGCCGCCGCAGAAGGCGCCGCTCGCTGCGCTGCGGGCCCCGTCGCGGATCGCGGTCGGCCCCGAGGGGTCTTGGCCGCTGCGATTCGATCGATTGGTCGCGCCGATCATCGAGAAGCGCTGCGTCAGCTGCCATCACCCGCAGAGCACCGACGTCGCCGGGCGCGCCTTCGATTTGCGCGCCGACCGCGCGTGGGGATCGCTCGTCGACTACGGCAAGCCGAGCTTGCGCGATCACGTGTTGCGCCGCTACGGCGCGGGGCGCTCGACCGAGAGAGCCTGCGCAGCGAGCGAGAGCCGGCTACTCGCGCTTCTCACGGCAGCGGGAGGCCATCACGGCGTCGAGCTCGACGCGGCCGAGCTCGAGCGGCTGATCGTCTGGATGGACACCTACGCGCAGCGGACAGGGTCGTTCGACGATCGGCAAGAGGCGAGGCTGCGCTCGCTGCGGCAGCGCCACGCGGAGCTTCTCGTCGAACGCGCGGCGTCTCGGGAGTCGCGCTGATCACAGTCGCGCTTCGAGATCCGCGAGCCTGCGCAGCGCATCGGGGCTGGGGCTGCCGAGTCGTCGCGCGACGCTCGCCGCGTGACGCGCCTCCGCGTAGAGCCCGGTCGTCTCGTACGCGATCGCGAGATACAGGTAGAGCTCGCCGGCCGTCCAGTGGAGCCCTTCGTCGCTCGATGTCCGACTCACGGACGACCGGTACACGCGGCGCAAGTAGGCCCAGAACGCGTTGCGCTGCTCGTTTTTCGGATCCGGCTGCGCGAGCGCGACCGCCTTCTGCAGGAGCGCGAGCCCTTCGAACGTCTCGCCTCGAACGAAGCGCACCCACCCGAGCGTGTTCATGACGCTCGGATCGCCCGGCGCACCGGCGAGGGCCTTCTCCGCATGGGTCAACGCGACGTCGAGATCCTCCTCTCGCAGCGCTCGGAGCCACGCCGCGGAGTTGAGATGCTGGACGCTCTCCGGATCCTGCGCCAGGAGGCGATCACCGAGCAGGCAGAGCCGCTCGAGCAACGCGTGCAGGCCGTCGTCCGTGCCGTACTTCGCATACAGGTGCTGGTAGATCAGGAGTCCGGCGTCGGCCTGTAGTTGCAGGTCTTCCGGCGGCTCGCGATCCCAGTAGTCGTACGCCTCGAGGACGCGGCCGCGGCGAGCCTCGGCGATGATGATCCCGAGTGCGGCGTCGTCGCCTCCGAAACGTCGCGCCTGTTCTTGAAGCGACGCGATGCGGCCCGGGTCGAAATCGGCGCTGAAGAACGTCCGATCGGCGCGCCACACGTACCAGGTCCAATCGAAGGCCGGGAACGCGAAGCCGTACGCGGCCACGACCACGGCGAGGATGCCCCCGACCGCGACCATTCTCCGCCGCATCGCCTTGCCGGGTCGCGACCGCGTGCTGAAGAAGTAGCAGCCGACGATGAGCCCCGCCAGCAGGCCGCCGAAATGGGCCGAGTCGGCGACCTGAACGTCGTCGTCGAAGACGACCTTCGCGACGACGGCGGACTCGAAGTAGAGAAATCCACACAGCACGGCGAGCCATACCCAGAATCGCCTTCCGAGAACCAGACGCCCGTCTCGCAACCGCGCCACGCGCCCGATGAGAAACACGGCGCCGAGCCCGTAGATCGCGCCCGACGCTCCGACGCCGGCACCGCCGCCCGGCGCGAACGCCTGGAACGACAGCTGACCGCCCAGTGCCGAGAGGCCGTAGATCCACAGGAATCGCCGCGCACCGAACCACTTCTCGACGTGATAGCCGAGGAAGAGCAGCGCAAGGCTGTTGCCCGCCAGGTGAGCGAACATGCCGTGAAGGAAGGGCGCCGTCGCCAGCCGCCACAGCTCGCCCTGCCATATGTCGATACGGTTGTGAGCGAAGTGCGCCATCAACCAGAAGTGGGCCCGCACGTTGCCGGCGAGGGACGCCGTGACCTCGATCGCCACGATGACGAGAAGCAGGGTCAACGTCACCCACGGCACCCGCCGGGGGCGCAGGCGACGGCGCCGCTCTCGAGGCGGCGACGTCGACAGCGTGCTCGCGTCGCCGGCTTCTTCGCGGTCGGTCCGACCGTCGGTGTTCGTGCCCGGCTCCACGCTTCAGCTCTTCTCGGTTCCTTTCCCGGCAAAAAGGCGGACGGGGTCTCTGGCGACCCCGTCCGCCTCATTCTATCAGGAACTCGAGCACGCGTCCCCAGCGGGACGAGTTTTCGGAATCAGCAGTCCGTTGAAGAAGGGCTTCGAGCGCGAGGGCGAGTCATTTCGGTCGGGATCGAGGCGCCAGAACGCAGGCAATGTGGTGCATTGTCGAGCTCTGGCAACGAAGAGCCCGGCCGAAATGGCCGCCATCGCGCCGAATTGCGTTCTTCAACGGGCTGTCAGCGCTCGCAGCCCAGGACCTCGCCGTCCGGGTCGGGACCCGGGTCCGGGAAGGGCGCCGCGGGGGCCGGACCGTTCCGGAACAGGAAGTCGAGCGATCGCACGGCGTCGGTGACCTCGATGGCCTCGTTGTCGTCGACATCCGCGGCGTCCTCGCAGTGGATCGCGACACCTGCAAACAGGTATCGCAGCGTCTGGATCGGATCGCTGACATCCAATCGGCGGTCGCCGTTCACGTCGCCACGACGAAAGGTCGGCGGCGGCACGGCGAACTCGAACGGCAGCGAGTTCGACTGCTGGCCGTCGAGATTGCGCACGCGCACGTCGACCTGCCCGCTGCCCGCGGGGACCCGTGCGACGATCGTGCCGGGCGTCGCGCCGCCCTCGTCGTACACGACGGCGGGAGACTCGGTCGCGCCGAAGAACACGCGGACCCCGTTGTGGAGCTCGGTTCCGGTGATGTGGATATCGTCACCCGGCAGCGCGCTGGGCGGATCGAGATTCGTGATCGCGGGCGGATCCCACGCGACGTTCGTGTTCGTCACCGTCAGGCTGTCCGAACCGACCAGGCCGCCGCGCAGATCGAAGCCGATGAACATCAGCTCGTGCGCGCCCGGCGGCACGGTGATGTCGTCGATCCGCCACGCGCTCATGCTGGTGAACACGACCGGATACGACTCGCCGTTCACCAGGATCTCGCAGGCTGTCACCGGCGCCGTGCCGGCGATATCGACCGTCGGTTGGTCGGTCGTGATATCGCGGCCGCTATTCGTCGTGATCCGGAACGCGGTCGACACGGAGCTCGCGATGCGCGGGCGCACGCGATCCGCACGCTGATCGATGAAGCCGCCCGGCATACCGATTTGCGTGTTCGACATGCCCATCGCCGCCAGGCGGGTCATGTACGCCGACATGTGATCCGAGTGGAAGAAGCTGTCGGGGCCGTTCACCATCTCGTCGAGGATCGCGTAGTACATCCGCTTGATCTTCGGGCGATTCAGCATGCGATGCACTTCGCCGAACCTGCCGGGATTGAACGCGGATTCCGGATTGTCCGGAATCATGAACGCCCCGGGGTTGCCGTAAGTGAGCTCCGCGTCCTGCAGAAGAAGCCGGAAGCGAGCGTCCTTCTCGGGGCGGTACAGGTAGCAGTTCTTGCCGCGATTGGTGCCCCACGTGTCCCAGTCGTCCGTGCCTTGCCGGATCGTCCAGATGCGCAGGAACTGCTCGACGTCGACCAGATCCCAGACCTGTTCGTCAAACGCGGCGTTGCTCGTCGCCGACGGATCCATCAATCGACCGAGCGCGATCATCGACGCGTAGTCGTCCGCGCCGTTCTTGGAGCGCAGGTTGAAGAACCAGCGGTAGTTCTCCTCGTTCTCGCCGTCTCCGTCCGAGCCCGCGCTCGATGGCGGATACTTGACCTCCGCGTTCGTATTGCCGGCGCGATTGCCGTTGTCGTCGATGACGAAACGGTCGTCGACCTCGTACAGATCGCCGTCGTCGTCGCCCGGGAACCAGCGCGAGAGGAACTGCGCGTCCGGCGTCCAGACGTTCTCCAGTGTCTGCGTCGTCGCGTCGTTGAGCTGCCAGCGCACCATGGTCAAGGTGTCGAGGTACGGAACCGTGATCGCTCCCTGGTTGTAGCGCGTCAGGTAGTGCGTCGTCCGCTCGCGAGCGTTCGTACCGCTGCCGTGACGGTTGTCGAGCGTGAACTTACGCGTCCGCTCGTGCAGCGGCTTGTCCCGCGGCAGGACCACGCGGTAGCTGCCCCCGATACCGCCGCGCGCGAACGGGCTGCCGGCAAAGCGCGTCTGGGCCTCGTAGTACATGTCGGTAGCGCCGTAGACGAACGATCCCCAGATCTTGTCGTTCGACTGTCGCCGACGGCTGCGAAGGCGGCTCTCATCAGATGCCGTCATCCAGAACCGGTAGCTGTGGTACGGAGTCGACGGCAGCAACTCGTGGTGTCGGTAGACGAGGTGCCTCTGTTCAGCGAGCGGCGCGGATCCGGGGTTGATCAGGAGCGGATGGGTCCGCTCGGCGATATCGATCGGGTAACGCCCCGACTGCCCGGCCCCGTCGTTCGCGGTGACGTAGAAGACGACCTTCGTCCCGAGCGCTTGCCCCGGAATGGTCGCCGACCACACGCCGTCGCCGAGGTGGGTCATGTTGCGGCTCGAGGGCGACGCTGAGGCGTTCTCCAGCGAGTACCGCAAGCGGGCGCTCGACACGCCATCCGAGTCGCTGATCCGCGCGTAGACGGTAACGTCTTCGTTGTTCCCGGGCACGGCGGGCACCTGGACGACGTCCTTGATGACCGGGCCGAGATTCGCGTTGCCGACGCGATCGATCTGCCGCAGCGTCACGCTGTTGATCGCGCCCGGCGTGCCGAGGTTCTCCGGCACCGCCAGCTCGTGCGACTTCGCCATCCCCTGGCGATAGCCGTGCGTCAAGATCGTCTGCGAGCCGACAATCCACCGCGCCGTGAACGAGATCTGCAGGTCCTCGCCGGTCTGCAGGTCCGCGAGCCCGAAGCCGTTCGCCTCAGGCGTCTCGATCCGGTTGACCTTGTTGTCGCCTCTCGCCGACGCGAGGATCTTCAGCGAGCCGTTGCCGTTGATGGCCTCGGCCGTCGTCCGCCCGGAACGGATGTGCGTTCCCTCGATCATCCAGCCGCGCGTATTCGTCTCGAAGTCGCCGTTGGTCAGCTGCTCGGCGCCTTCCGCGAACTCGGTCGTCCGGCTGACGAGACGCGGAATGAAACTCAGGTCGGAGCTTCCCGCCCCGGCGTTGTGCACCTGCACGGCCAGGACGTTGACGCCGACACGCAGCACGTCGCGGAAGTTGGCCACCTCGCGCTCCTGCAGGTTCGGCTCGCCGGCTCCACTCGCCGAAGCGTCCCAGGCCGGGCTCGACACGTTGTGGCTGGCGACCTGCGTGCCGTTGATGTAGGCGTAGAAGCCATCGTCGATCGTGATGCTCAGGACGAGATCGTCGATCGCGTCGAGGTCGGAGACCGTGAACTCCT
This sequence comes from uncultured Planctomycetia bacterium, assembly GCA_964392615.1. Lineage (GTDB taxonomy): Bacteria > Planctomycetota > UBA8108 > UBA8108 > UBA8108 > CAYMRB01. The sequence continues at coordinate 34,350 of CAYMRB010000014.1, forward strand.
TCCGGCAGAAGATCGTGACGTAGTTGTCTTCCATGTCGTCGATCACGGTGACGTCGTCATCGTCGCCGTATCCGATGCCGGTCTGCCCGGTCTCCCAGTCGCCCTCCTCCAACCAGCGCTAGTTCCAGTCCCACCGCGGCCCCTGGTCGCCACTGAACAAGCACCACACCTCGTCGTCGTCGATGAGCGGCGTGTCGGTGTGCTGCACTCCTCCACCGACGATCGATACGTCGTCGACGATCGTGATGCCGCGCGTGTTCAGCAGGACGTGCAGCTCTGACTCGCCGCCGCGATGCCGGCCAATGTAGCTGAACTCCTGCGGCTCGGACTTGTCCGAATCGTCGCTGGCATCCCAGGCCTGCGCGTAGCGGTTGTCCTGGGTCGGGTCGATGAGCTCCATCGACGAGCCCAAGCCGTCGGCCCAGCGCGGCCACAGTCCGCCATCCCAGTACCGCACGGTGTCGACGGTCCGCCCCATCTCGTCTTTCAAGGAAACGCGCTCGCCGCGGTCACGCAGAACACCGAAGTCGTCGAGAGACTCCGGATCCTGCGCCGGACCGAACACGGACCCGGCGGGAAGGCTGTAGATCGCCTCGATGAGCTCCGGGTCCCGCGCGACGACCAAGTACTCGTCCGACCCCAGCACCAGACCGTCGGGGAACACGAAATCGACGCCGCGGGTCAACTCCCAGCCCGTCATGTCGACTGCCTGGTCGCTGCGGTTGTAGAGCTCGATGTACTCCTTGCTATCGGTGTCACCCAGCGGGTGATACATGATCTCGTTGATCACGATGTCCTGGTTGACGGTCATCGAGTTCGCCGCGTCGCGGGTCGGATCGGCCGCCCCCTCGAACTCGGAATCACCGTCGGGAACGCGCGCTTCGCTGAAGCCGACGAACTCCGGCTCGAAGTTGTACGCATCGAGCACCTTCTCGCCGCTGTCGGCAACGAGCGCGACGAAGACGCGATCGCCGATCTCCAGGATGGAGAAGTCGAGCCCGAGCTCGAGATCGGTGAAGCTCAGGTAGCCGCCGGGCGTGATGTTGCTGCCAGCGGGAAGCTCGGCCTTCGTCAGGTCGCGGGGATCGTCGGTCAGGTAGTAACCGGAAACGTCGATGTTCGCATCCGTGCGGTTGTAGAGCTCGATCCAACGATCGCCGTCCGTGAACATGCCCTCGTTGATCAGGACCGGCGATGCGTCGGGCTCGTCGCCGGGATCACCGGGAGGGTCAGGCTCCTCGCCCGGCTCCTCGATCGGCTCGCCGCTGCCGTCGAAGTCGAGACCGGCGTCGACGTCGGTCGTGATCTGGATAATCGCGTTCGACATGATCGGCTGGCCCGTGCCGCGCCCCTCGATGCGCAGGCGGAACGACCAGCCGCCCCCGCGCTCGAAGACCTTGACCGCGATGAGGTTCTTGCCGGCGTTCAGAGTCGCTGGGAAACGGTCCTGAATCACTCCGGCGTTGCCGACACCGCGGCACACGTCGTTGAGGTGACGCGATACGCCGTTGACGAGAACCTGGATCGAGTCGTCGCTGGCGACCCCGATGTCGACCTCGCGATCCGATCCGGTGACGTTGTCGACGTACACGAACGAGTACGACATGACGTCTTCGGGGTTCGGCGGATACACGGCGTCGTTCAGGTTGATCGTGTCGCCGAACGACGCGAACCTCCCGACCGTCGGGTCGTTGGCCGGCGCGTTCGGGTGCAGCCCCGTCGATCGCGCGGAGCCATAGTCGGTGTCCACGACCTGCTCGTCGCGCCACACGAGGTCATTCTGACGCACGGTGCCGATTCCGGCCTCGCGCAGCCAATCGCCGGTGATGGCCGCGTTGCCGATCTGGCATCCCGAACCGGTGTAGGGCCCGAGCATGAGCCACTCGAGGATGAAGCCCTGCGAGTCCATGCCGCCGGACGGAGGCTCGAACCCGCCTCCCGTCAGGAAGCGCGGGCCGTTCGCCTCGCCGGGCGTGCCGTCGAGCGCCTCGCTCAATCGCCAGCTGTCGGCGTCGTCGGTATCGATGTACGGACTGCGCAGCGCCAGCGTGTGTCCGGTGCCGTCAGCTCCGACGGGCCACTTGCCACGATCGTTGTAGTCGACCTCGGCGACGACGGCGCCGCCGGTCGAGCACACGCGGACTCGCTCGCCGTTGTTCGCCAGGCGTCCCGTCCAATTGCCGATGGCGTTGTCGATGTCGTACTTCGCGGCGATCGCGTCCGCGTCGGCGCAGACGACGAGAAACGAATGGCCCTCGAGAAACGTCCCGCGAGGGAAGGTGAAATCCACGCCGTCGCAGATCGTGTAGCCGCTCAGATCGAGCGGGTCGAGGTTCTCGTTGTAGAGCTCGATGAACTCGTCCGGGACCTCGTCAAGGGCCTCGGAACGGTACATGATCTCCGAGATGACGAGTGCATCGGCAGCCGGACAAACCGCGAGACAGAGAGCCGCCAAGAGCCCTGTGCGCACCCATCGCAAACCGTAAATCGGCCCCACAGCCCTTGTCGCGCTCCGCGCGTTCATACTTGAATCCTCCGCGTCCCGTGTCAACGATCGCAACCGAGCGCATCCCCGGATGGGTCGACGCCGCTGGTCGGATACGGCCCTGCAGGTGCCGGGCCGTCTTGGAAGAGATAGTCGAGGCCGCGAACCGCGTCCGTGACCTCGAGAACTTCATTGTCATCGATATCCGCCGCGTCCTCGCAATCGATCGCAACGCCCACGAACAGATGGCGCAGTGTCTTGACGGAGTCGCTGATGTCGACCGAGCCGTCTCCGTTGACGTCGCCGCGCACGAATTCCGGCGGCGGCTCCACCACGGTGAAATCGAGCTCGCCGGATTCCTGCCCGTCCGGATTGAGCACGCGGACCCGGACCGCACCGAACGCGCCGTCGGGTACCCGCGCGACGAGGCTAGTCTCGCTCCGAACGGTGACCTCCGGCGACTCGATCGCACCGAAGAACACGCGGGCGCCTGCCAGGAATCCCGTACCCGTAAGCGTCACGTCGACACCGGGCAACGCGATACCGGGGGCGACCTCGGTGAGAATCGGTGGGCCGAGATCGACCGTGTTCGTCACCGTGATCGTGTCCGAACCGACGAGCTCGCCCCGCAGGTTGAACCCGAGGAACTGCAGCTCGTTGACGCCTGCGAGGATCGGGACCTCGGTGGCGCGCCAGCCGGTCATGCTCGTCGGGGCCATCTCGACGGCCTCGTTGTTGACGAGGATCTGGCTCACGGTAACCGGCCCCGCCCCCTCGAAGTCGAGCGCGAACTCGGTCGTCTGGAAGTCCCGTCCGGCGTTCGTCGTGATATTGAACGCGACGTTCACCACACTCCCGAGGCGGCTTCGAACGCGATCGCGACGCTGGTCGATGTAGCCTCCCGGCTGCATGATGCCGGTATTCGCCATACCGAAATCGGCGAGCAGGTCAGCGTAGCCCCTCAGGCGTGTCGAGGTGTAGAAGGCCGTCGGCCCGTTGACCATCTCGTCGAGGATCGCGTAGTACATCCGCTTGATCCGCAAGCGGCTGAACATGCGATTCACTTCCGCGAAGCTGCCCGGACTGAACGCGGAGTTCGGATTCGTCGGGATCAGGAACTGGCCCACCCTGCCGGTCTCGAAGATCAGCTCCATATCCCAGGGCAAGAGATTCCACTGCCCGGTGCTGGGGTCGTTATAGAAGTATGCGTTCTTGCCGCGGTTCGTGCCCCAGGTATCCCAATCGGCCTGCTGGAATCGAATCGCCCAGATGCGCAGGAACTCCTCGACGTTGACCGTCTCCCAGACGCGCTCGTCGAACAGGGCGTCCGAGGTGTCACCCGGATCCATCAGGCGGCAGAACTCAAGGAAGCCGGTGAAGTCGTCGGCCCCGTTCTTGGCGCGCAAGCCGAAGAACCAGCGGTAGTTCTCCTTGTCGCTGCCGTCGGTGTTGCCACCCGCACTCGGCGGTGGATAGAGAACGCGGCCGTCGGTGTTGCCCGCCCGGTCGCCGTTGTCGTTGATGACGAAGCGGTCGTCCATCTCGAGGAAGTCGCCGCCATCGTCGTCGAACCACAGCCCGAGGTACTGCGTGTCCGGCACCCACACGTGCTCGCGGACCTGAGAGCCGCGCGCATTCACGCGCCAGGTCGCCATCGTCTGCACCTCGGAGTACGGCACGGCGATCGCGCCCTGGTTCAGACGGATCAGGTGGTGAGCGATGCGCTCCCGCGCGTCCCGCCCGTTGCCGTGATGGTCTTCGAGGTTGAACTTGCGAATCGATCCGTGCAGCGGATTGTCCCGAGGTGGCACGACGCGGAAGCTGCCGTTCCAACTCCCGCGCGCCCACGGGCTGCCGGAGAACCGGACCTTCGAACCGTGGTAGATCGTGCTGCCTGCGAACGAGAATGTGCCGTCGATGAGGTCGTTCGACAGCCGCTTGCGCCCGCTCAGCGTGCTCTCGCTCCTGTCGGTCATGTAGAAGCGATAGTCGTGGAACGTGCTCGCCGAAGTCGCCGGTTCGTGCCGGTAGATGAAGTAGTCCTGATCGTGGACGCTCGCAGTCGTATTCAAGACGAGCGGATGCGTGCGAGTCAGCACATCGACCGGATAGCGGGCGTCAGCCCCGGCAGCGTCGGTCGCCTCGATGAAGAACACGACCTTCGCGCCGGTTCCCTGCCCGGGAATGATCCCTTCCCAGATGCCATCGCCGATGTGGCTCATGTCGACGGCCGTCATGCTGGCCGCCGGATCGTCCCTGCGCCAGCGGATACGCACGGTCGATACGCCGTCGATGTCGAAGACGCGGACGCGGACCGTGACGTCCTCGCCGCCCTCGGGGATCTGAGGATCGTGCTCGAGGTCGGTCAGAACAGGCCCCAGGTTCGCGATCCCGGTCTGATCGATCAGACGCTGCGTGACGCTGTTGATCGCCCCCGGCGTGCCGAGCGTCTGCGGCACCGCGAGCTCGAGCGTGCGGGCCATCGCGTGTTGGTAGGCGTGCACGTTGATCGTCCGCGAGCCGATCAGCCACTTGGCGTCGAACGACACCAGGTTGCTGTCGTTTGTCCCGAGCGCTCCGCTGAGCCCCGAGTTGGTCGTCTCGATGCGGTTGACCTTGTTGTCGCCGCGCCCCGACGCGATGATCTTCAGCGATCCGGATCCGTCGATCACATCGACGGTCGTCCGACCGCTGCGAATGTGCGTACCCTCGATCCGCCAGCCGGACGTTCCCGAGTTGAAGTGCCCGTTGACGATGCGCTCGGCACCGCCCCCCTGGATGAGCGATCGGTCGACCAGGCGCGGGATGAACGAGAGATCGGAGCTTCCGACGCTCGTATTGTGAACCGAGACCGCCAGGACGTTCGCCCCCGCGACGAGCAGGTCCTTCCGCGCGGTCAGGTCGAGCTCGTGCAGCGTGGGCTCGCTCGGCCCCGCGCCGTCCGCGAAGCCGCGGCCCGCGACGTTGAAGGAGCCGACGAACACGCCGTTGAGGTAGGCGTTGAAGCCGTCGTCGACGACCACCGACAGCACGAAGTCGTCGATCGCCGCCGGATTGGCCACGTTGAAGCTGCGACGGCAGAACACGGTCAGGTAGTTGCCCTGCATGTCGCCGAGCTCGGTCGCGTCGTCGCCGTCCCCGTATCCGATGCCGGTCGGGCCGCGAAGCCACGAATCGTCGTCGAAGCCCGGATCCGCCCAATCGGCCGGCGGAGCCTCGACGCCCTTGAAGTAGCGCCACTCGTCTCCGACGTCGATCAGCTCCGTGTCCACGACCGTCGCCCCGCCCGCCACGACCGAGACGTTGTCGACAACGGTGATACCGCGGGCGAGCAGGAGCAAGTGGACCTCTTCGTCGCCGAGGTCCTTGTCCCGTGCCGCGTACTGATAGTGCACGACCGGAGACTCGGCTGAGTCGTCGCTGGAATCCCACGACATCCCGACGCGGTTATCCTGCAGAGGATCGATGAGCTCCAACGACGAGCCGTGGCCATCCGCCCAGCGCGGCCACTCGCCGCCGTCGTGATAGCGCACCGTGTCCGCCGTGCGACCGAGATGATCCTGGAGAGTGACGCGCTCGCCGCGGTCGCGCAGGCTGCCATAGCGACCCAGTCCCTCCTCGTCCTGCGGCCCGACGACCACCGCGGCGTCGAGGTCGTAGATCGTGCGGATGAGGTCGGGGTTGCGCGCGACGACGAGGTACTCGCCCGGGCCGATCATCTGACCATCCGCAAACGCGAAATCGACGCCGTTCGTCAGCTCCCAACCGGTCAGGTCGATCGCCACCTCACCACGATTGAACAGCTCGAGGAACTCGCGGTCGCGATCGCCGTCGATCGGGTGGTACATGATCTCGTTGATCACCACGCCCGTCTCGACCGGCAGCTCGTTCGCCGCGTCGCGAGTCGGGGGAGCGCCGTCGCGCATCTCCGTGGCGCCATCGGGGATCAGCGATTCGCCGAACTCGTCGTGGCTCGGCCGGAAGTTCACGGCGTCGACGACGGTGACCCCGTCCGGTCGCACGAGCGTGACGAAGACGCGATTCAATTCGGGCGTCACCGAGAAGTCGAGACCGAGATCCACGTCGGTGAAGCTCAGAAAGCCGCCGCCCGGAATCTCCGTGCCGGCGGCCAGCGTCGATTTCGTGAGCAGCCCGGGATCGTCGGTGACGTGATAGCCGCCGAGATCGATCGCGTCCGCACCGGCGTTGTGGAGCTCGATCCAGCGATCGCCGGCGGTCCGGAAGAAGCCCTCGTTGATCACGACCGGCTCGCGGGGATCACACGCCCCTTCCGGGGGCGGGTCGCCACCGCCATCTCCCCCGCCGTCGTCGTCCTCGGGCAGAACGTCCCCGGTGAACTCGAAATCGGCCCAGGTCAACCGGCTCGTGCCGCAGCCGGCGTGAGACGTCAGGGCGAGCCCGATGTACGCGACCGAGCCGCCGGCCCACGTCGTCGTCCCCACGCCGCCGAAGGCCGTCCAGTCCCCGCCGTCGTCCGACCAGTACCCGGTGATCGTGTTGCCGCTGCGCACCAGACGATACCAGTCGGGGTGTCCGGGCGTGTCCCACACTTCCTCGTTGTTGCTGCCGCCGTGGTCGGTGCGTCGGGCCAATCGCGCGTTGTCGCTGCCTGAACAATCGTGGACGAACACGTATCGCGAGCTGGCCGTCAGGTCCTGCCGGCACATGATGCCGCCCTTGCCCCAACGCTGATCCGCTAGCCAATCGCGCGACAGGATCCGCGCGCTGATGTCGAAGTCGCCCTCGACCCGCGCCCACGCATAGTGGAACTGATCGCCGGCGGTCCAGATATCGTCGCCGCCGCCGGTGATCGTGTAGCGCCTGGACAGCCCGTTGTAGATCGTCTCTCCCTCGCCGCAGGGCATACCGACGTCGCCGTGGCCGGTGAACTCGCCGACCGGTCCGCCGACGGGACCACCGCCGCCGAGGGAGGTTTCCCAGCAGACGCCGGGGCGGCCCGGGGAGCCGCCGGGATCGTTCGAAAGGTCCCAGGAGTCCGGGTCGTCGATCTCGGTGTACGGAGCGATCAGCTCGAGCGAGTGACCGGTGCCGTCGGCCGCCGCGGCCCACTTGCCCCGATCGTTGTAGCGCACCTCGGCGACGACGCGGCCGCCCGGGTTGCAGATCTCGATCCTCTCCCCGCCGTTCGAGAGAGAGGTGCCGAACTCGCCCTGCCAGATCCAATCCCCGACGACGTTGTCGATATCGTATTTCTCGCGGATGGCCACCTCGTCGGCGCAGATCACCAGGAAGGAGTGACCGAGCAGAAACGTCCCCTGGGGTATGACGAAGTCGACGCCATCGCACACCGAGAAACCCGACAGATCGATCGGGTCCGGGTTCTCGTTATAGATCTCGATGTACTCGTAGCGCTGCGACTCCACCTCCGCCGGGTGGTACATGACCTCCGTGATCGTGAGCGCTCGGAGCCCCGGGCCGGTCAGAAGGGTGACGATTGCCGCGACAATCAGCCGACCCCGTGGTGGCAACCGTTTCCGCATGAAACGAGATCCCTGCTGGAAGCGAAAAGGGAAACCTGACACCGAGGTGCCGCGGCAAATCCGAATTGCGAGACCCAAAGGAACGCCACCGCCCGTCGCGGTGGCGATGCGTCAAGAAGAGTCGATCGTAGCACAACTTCGGACGACGCGCGATATCGTGTCGGCGTCGGGTGCGGCGTCCGTCAGGGCGGTGTTGGGGACATGCTTCGGGGGGGGGCCGCAGCGTTCGGATGCGTGACACGTGTCCGCTTTCGAGCGATCAACCCGCCTCGTGACGCCATCCCCGATGCGGCAGGAGGCCCACAAGCATCGCGGCTCCGAGGACTTGGGAGGCTCGCCGCCACGCGGCCGGCGATATGCATCGGCGTGAGCGCATGACGGATCCCACCCGCGGACGAGGCGAGCCTTCGACGCCGTCCGTCGACCAAATCATCCGCACCGCTCTTCGCGACCGAGCCGACGGGCTCGCGCGATGGCTGCTCGGCGCTCGGCCATCCTCGGCGACCTCCGTCGACCTCGGCCTGTCCGCCGCACAGGTGCGGTTCGCGGACAAGATCGTCCGGCTCGAGTTCCCGGACCGCCCGGACTGCCTGCTCCACGTCGAGTTCCAGACTGCGGGAGATCGCTCCATGCCGCTTCGCATGGCGCAGTACGCCACTCTGCTGCTCGGGTCCCTCGACTCGGAGCTGCGCGACCGGGTCGAACTGGCGTGCTTCGTCGTCTATCTCGATCGCGACGCGTTCACGGAGGATCCCGGCCGGTTCGTGCACGAGAGCCCTCACTTACATGTCGAGTGTCGCTACCGCGTCGTGAAGCTGTGGGAGATGGATCCTCACCCGCTGCTGGAGCTCGACGACGTCACACTCCTTCCGTTCCTACCGCTGATGGATGGGAACCCGAAACAGCTGATGCTACGATCCTGGAGTCGAATCCTTGCAGCGGATGCGGAGTCATGCGGCCCGGAGAGAAAGAGCGAGCTCCTGATCGCGCTGACCGCGTTGGCACAGCGCGTGATCGATGCATCGGACCTATTCGAACGGCTATACGCGGAGATGCTGGAGATGGGCGTAAAGAACCAGTTCTTCCAGATCATCCATGATCACGGCGTCGAGGAAGGACTCGAGCAGGGACGCGAGCAGGGACGCGAGCAGGGACGTCGGTTCCTTGCCGACGCGGTCTGTCGCGTCCTGCGCGAGCGCTTCGGCGAGCTTCCTGCTGACGTCGAAAGTGCGGTCCGAGCGATCGAAGACCACGCGACGCTGTCGACGCTCGCTGGCGTAGGCGCCACGTGTGACGACCTGGCCGACTTTCTCGGGCACGTCGGAGAGGGCCTTGATGATCGATGAAGCCGCGAGCTGCGACCGGGCCGACGAAGGCCCCTACCGTGCTCCGGAGGGCGAGCTCGTGGCGCCGCATCGTCGCGGACTGCATCCAGCGGTAGCTGCGACGTCCGCCATGCCGTTCCCGTTCATCGGCGTGGCGCTCGGGTTCGTGACCGAGCCGTTCCTGCAGATGTTCGATGACATCGGCAAGGAGCTCCCTCTTCTCACGCAACTCATCACCAGTGCGCCAACCGTCGCGTCACCCGTCGCGGGGCTCCTGCTCGGTGTGACGTGCTACTTCGCCCTGACCAGCCGGCACTGGCCGGTGGCCCTGCCCTTCTTCTTCTTCCTGCTGGCCGCCTGGGTCGGCCTCGTCGTCATCGGGCTGTTCCTGCCGCTCGTGGGGATCATCCAAGGGATCTGATCGGGCTGGCGGCACCTACCCGCGCAGCCGCGTCCACAGATTCGTCAGAAACGCCCGGTTGTCGAGGCCGAGGTACTCCAACCGCCCGCCCATGCGCGAGAACGACTTGCAGAAGCGCACGTAGTACGCGGGGTGGTCCTGCGGCGGCTCGCCCGCTGACCAATCCCACGTCGATGGTGCCAGGTCGTTGACGAGGACGTAGAAGTCGTCGAGCGACGCTCCCTCCTGTCGGCTGACGTTTCGGGCCATCGAGATGGACTTCTCGAAGATCATCGGCGACATCACCGACGAGCCGACCGACAGGTACACTCCGCCCTGCAGACGGCTGACCATGTCGGCGAAGATCAGGAAGTCGGTCATCGCGGTCCGTCCGACCGCGCCGCCGTGAAACGCCGGGTGCGTGTAGACGATGTCCTGCCCGATTCCCGGGTGCACGGTGAACGGAACGTCACGGCAATAGCAGGCTGCCTGCACGCTGCGATGCGCGAACGGGTGCGGCAACGGCTTCTCGCCCGGCGCGACGATGCCCTCTTCGATCACCGCGAGCAGATCGGCCATCGCCGCGAGACGAGCGCCGCGCGCCGACGCGCCGCCCGCGAGGGCGCCCGCGATGCGATTGCGCAGCTCCTCCGGATCCGGCACGACCAGACGCTCCTCGGCGGCCATGCGACCGACCGACGCGCCGTAGCCGAGGCGGTCGATCGCGCCGAGAAGCAGCGCGAGACCGATCGAGCCACCGGTCTCGTTCCAGATGCCGAACTGCCCCTCGGCGACGTACGCTCGCACGTCCTCGCAGCTGCGACCGAGGAATCCGAACTCCCAATCGTGAATCGAGCCGGCTCCGTTCGTCGCGACGTGCGTGATCCAGCCCTCCTCGACCAGCCGGATCAGCAGCGGCCCGAGCCCGTTCTTGATCAGGTGAGCGCCGTGGCAGATGGCCACAGGCGCACCGCGATCACGCGCCGCGCGCACCTCCGCCGCGACGCCGTCGATCATCTCGGCAGCTGCCGCGTCGATCGACGCGGGCGAATCGTCCGGGTCGACGAGGATCTTCTCGATCTCGAACTTGCTGCGCCGCGAGTCGACGGGGAGGAACTTCAGTCGGGTACGGTCGAAGCCGGAATGCGCCATCGGGGAGGGTTCCAAGGACCGGTTTTCGTGGTCGTTGTACCACAGGACACGGTTCCCATGAACAACGCCGGCCGGTGGTCGGCGGTCGGCGCTACGGAATGCAGCGTTCCGCGCATCCCTCGATCGGCACGCAGCGGTTCCCCAGCGTGTGCCCTGGCCCCCCCTGGAACAGGTGCGCGAGCAGATTGATCGCGTCGGTCAGCCCGACGACATCGTCCGCGTCGAAGTCGACCAGCGTGACATTCGCCGGATCGGACGCGCTCCCATCGCCACACGGCAGCAGGACGGACACGCCCCCGAAGAGATGACGCAGCAGCGCGATCGCGTCCGAGACGTCGAGGCGCGCGTCACCGTTCGCGTCACCGGGCAAGCGTCGGCCGCCCTCGCCGTCATCGAACTCCGGGAAGCCCGGCGAGCCGAGCGCGTCGACGCTGGGACGCCAGCTCGCCGCGAGTTGCCACGAGTCCCGCTCGCCGTACGGATCGCGGATGACGAGGGATGCCCCGGCGCCATCGGTCTCCGGATACCACGCGTCTTCGTAGTGGAACGCGAGCTGTTCCTCGCCGAGCGGGCCGACGAGCCGCAGCTCCTCACCTGCGTTGTCGAGACGGCCGCGATACTCGCCGGCGACGAGAATCTGCGCGAGGTCGTATCTCTCCGCGAACGCTCGAATGTTCTCCACCAGGACGACGATCTCACCGGGCTGCAGACGAGTGACCGCGCTGTCCGTGAAGTCGAATCGGATGCCGCCGTCGATGCGCACGCCATCGAGGTCGAGCTCTCGGTCGCCGACGTTCTGCAGCTCGATGAACTCGAACTCCCCCTCGTCGTACTCGCTGTCCTCCGCTGGTGGCGCCGGATGGTACAGGATCTCGGTAACGCGCAGGTGCATGTCAACGACGAACAGCGCCTCGTTCAGAGCGCTCCACGTGCCGCCCGAGTAGGCTCGCGACTTCACGAGTGCCGCCCCGTCGAGCGTCACGCCGGCGCTGCCTCCCCCACTGACCACGAGCTCCGGCAGGAACAGGAGATCGCTGCTCCCCGCCGTACGGTTCATGCCGTGGATTGCGAGCACGTTGCCCCCCGCTCGAAGCGCGGGCAAGGAGTCGGTCACGTCGAAGCTCTCGTACACGACCGCCTGACTGTCCGCATGACTCAGGGTCGCGACCGAGTTCCAGGCAGGGTTCTCCGGCGCGTTCGCCGCGCGGAGCCGCACGACCCCGCGGTAGCGCCCGGCAT
>CAYMRB010000015.1:0-17308 GCA_964392615.1 uncultured Planctomycetia bacterium
GGCGCGGCTGCGGTCGGCTTCCGGAGAAGCGGCTCCAGCACGGCGCGGAAGGCCTCGGCCTGACGGAAGAAGCCGAGATCCGTCGGGTGCGAGCTGTCGACCGTGCCCTCGCCGTCATCGCCGAGGAGCTTCGCGCCCGGCAGGTAGTGCAGGTGCTCGTCGCCCCCGGCTCCGCGCCCAGCGGAACTGCCCGCGCGCAGCTTGTCGTACACGGCTCGCAGCGCGGCGCGGCTCGTCTCGTTGCGCTCGCGCTTCGACGCGAGGAGGAACGCGTCGGTGTAGCTGCGGTCCTCGACGAGCACGATCGGCGTCGTCGGGTGCTGGCGACGCAGGATCGACACGAGAGGCTCGGTGCGCTCCGTCACCTCTTTCGCGCCGATGTTCGGCAGACAATCGATGACGAACACCGACGGGTCGAGTTCAGCCATCAGCGTCGCGACCTCTGCCTCCATGCGTCCGTTGCCCGAAAAGCCGAGGTTGATGACGGGCGCGTCCAGCCAGCGTCCGAGGATCGCCGTGTGCACCATGCCCGGCCGCGAGGCGCAACCGCCCTGCGTGATCGACGTGCCGTAAAAAACGACCGGACGGTGATCGGACGCGCGCGGCGGCGCCTTCGAGAGACCGCTGTCCGTCGGCACGCCGATCTCGACCGACTGCACGCCGTTGTAGAGCGGCAGGTACAGCAGGTACTCGTGCGACCCGGCGGGAATGCCGCCCACGAGGCGCGCCTTGTTCGTCTTCGCGCTCGGACGCCCCACCGCGAGCCAACGCCACGTCCCCTCCGACGTCTTCACGTACAGGTCGAGACCGCTGACGCCCGTCGCGGGCATGTGCGGCATCGCGAGACTGTTCGACGTCAACGTCCAGCGCGCCTCGAGCCGGTCGGCGTCCGTTACGAAGCGAACACACAGCCCGGCCGAGTGTCGGCTCAGCGACCACACGGCCTTGCGCACCTTCCCCTCCGCGCGCGCGGGCAGGCGATCATACGGCGCGGCCGTGTCGGTCCAGCCCTGCCCCTCGATGCCGAGCAGGCGCGCGTCGTACCAGGCCGTCTCGCCCTCGACCGTCGCCGTCGCGCGATCGATCACGGCGCTCGAGGCGGCCTCGGGTTTCTCGGCGACCGGCTCGGCTCGGAAGCGAACCACGTACGACCGCTGCGGATCGCACTCGCGCGGGTTCGGCACCAACACGAAGTCGTCGGTGATGACCGGATCGAGGTCGGCTCCATCCAGGATCTCGACGCCGCGGACGCGTCCCGGGAGATACGCGACGATCGGCCGCCAGCCGCGCTGCGAACCGTTCATGTTAACCGGCGCGAACGACTCGGCGCCGCGCCGAGGCGTGATCGTCAAAGTGTAGACGCCGTCCTTCGCGACGAGCTCCTGGTCGTAGGAGTTCGCGCCGTCGGCCATGCGCGCCTCCCAGGCAGGGTCGCCGTAGAAAGCTACGACATCGCGGTCGAACTGCAGACCACGGCGATCTTTCTTCGCCGTCTGCAGTCGGTGAACGAGCGCGTGGTGATTCGCGAAGAATGCCTCGGTCAGCGTGTAGCGCCCCGGCTGCTCGACAAAGTAGTCGAGAAGGCCCCAACCCGCGTAGCCGAACCACGTCGGCACGGTGTAGCCGACCATCTGCCGGACGCCCACGTCGTTCATCCACGCGAGCGCCATCGCGTCGGGGCCGTTGATGTGTCCCATCAAGCAGTTGCCGACCGCAAGGTAGACCTTCGGGTTGGGCGAGTCGATCTCGATGCGCCGCTTGCTCGTGTCCTGGCCGAACATCTGCCCTGCCTTCGACACGAAGAAACCGTTGCGATAACGGAACCCGATCATCCAATTGCGCTCGGTCGCATGGCCGGACGTGACGAACAGGTCGGGTTGCCACTCGCCCAGCGTGTCGGCGAACGCCTGCGTCGTGTCGTCGGGCCCTTCCTCCTGCTCCGCCGTGCCGCCGGGCTTCTTGCGCACGAGCTTGTTCTTGACGAGCTCGTCGTACCACAACCCTTCGACGCACTTCTCGAGCGCGATCTCGGTGCCGGAGGCGACCTTGCGAATGGTCAGCGGATCGTTCTCGCGCGCGATCTTCAGCGCGTTCGCGGCGTCGTACCCCGTCAGGATGCCCCACAGGGTGTCGGTGTACGGATCGTCGTCGTACTGCCGCGTCAGCTGATGAACCGTCGCGACGTAATCCTTGCCCGACTCCCCGGGATGCGCGACGAAGCACGTGTACCGAGGGTGGAGCGTCGCGAGCTCGGCGAGCGCGTCGCGAGGCGAGTCGGCCCAGGTCACGGTGTGGGCGTCGTGCTTCGCGACGAGCGCGTCGACGACCGCCTTCCAGCCCGGAGCGGCGAGCGTGTCCTTCGACACGACGACTGCGTAGTCGTTCGCGCGGGTCGGCCCCGCTGCGGCAAGGACGAGGAGGACGGCACAAGCGAGAACGACGAGAAACGACGGCAGCTTCTTCACGGCATCGGCTCCAATCCACGTCGAAGGGCGGTATGACTCGGGATTGTACCCTCGGCAACGATCGGGTTGAATGACCTCGAGCTTCTGAGGTGCGGTTCGGCTCGAGAAACGGGAGACGAACATCGATGCGACCTTCCCCCGCGGACTCGGCCCCTGAGGGGCCCAGCACGACGGCTCTCGACGAGGACGAGCTTCTCCTATTGCTGTGGCGTCTCGAGTTTTCCTGCAACGTCCGTGACTATGGACGTATCCGCACGCTCGGCGACCTGAAGGCCGTGCTGCGTCGCGCGCTTCCGGAAGGGAAGCCGATGCCGTGCCTGTCGCAGCGCGCGTTCTACGGCATCCGCGCGGGCCTGATCCGCGAACGCGGCATAGCCCGCAATGACGTGCGGCCCGACACGCCGTGGCGTCGTGTCGTCCAGCGCTGGGGACTTGCGGATACCTGGAAACGGATCGGGCGGGTCGCCGGTTTCCGGATGCCACGACTCGAGTACGCCGTATGGGCCAAGGCTCTTCTCATCAGCGGGATCGCCTGCGCTTCGGCGGCCATATTCGTCAGCGCCCTCAGACATTCGGGGACCATGCTGTGGCGGGACGCTGTGACACTCGGCTGGCTGTCGATCGTTCCGGCCGTCGCGGCGCTCGCCCTGTGGGCGTTCACGTGGCCCGCTCACTGGTACCTCCCTCGTGCCGTCACCGTCGGCGACGCTGCGAGTGCGGTGACTCGCTTTCCAGACCTCCTTCGGCGGCAGGGCGAGGGCTGGTCGGACGCGCTGATCTCGCGTCACGTCGACGGCATCGTCGAGGAGATCTTCGAGCCGTCTTTCGACGATGATCTGGTCGTGTGGGATCGAGACCGACGGCTGTCGGTTCCTGGCCTCGAATGCGAGCTCTTCGGCCGTGCCGTCTGCCCGGCCTCGTCGCTCTGATCCACGCCTGCGCCACGACTCCTCGGAAACCGATCTCTCGGAGCCTGCACCATGACGCGCGTCGTCACACTCGTCCTGTCCGCCCTCACGCTCTGCTTGACGCCGCTCAGCGCCGCGTTCGGCGTCGAGACGAAACGCGACGTCGTGTACGCGACGCGAGGAGATCGGGAGCTGAAGCTCGACATCGCGATTCCGGACGGCGAGATGCTGCCGCTGGTCGTCTGCATCCACGGCGGCGGTTGGAGGGGAGGCAATCGGTCGCTTCTGCGCGGACACATGGCCACGCTCGTCGATCTGGGCTACGCCGCGGCGACGATCGACTACCGATTGACGCAGGTCGCGACGTGGCCGGCGCAGAACGACGACGTCCGCGACGCGTTGCGCTGGCTCGTCGATCACGCGAAGGAGCTGCGCATCGATCCGGAACGCATCGGCGTCATGGGCCATTCGGCCGGCGGGCACCTGTCGCTGATGCTCGGAACGCGACCGACGGAGCGCAAGGAGTCGCTGCGCGTGCGCTGCGTCGTGAACTTCTTCGGGCCGACGGAGCTGCGGGACATCCCCGCAATCGAACACGCGCGCTCGACGGTCGAGGCGCTCGTCGGCGGCAGGCTCGAGGAGAAGGGCGACGCGTTGAGTGACGCTTCGCCGCTCGTCCACGTAGACCGCACCGACGCGCCCGTGTTGACGTTTCACGGTACGAAGGATCCGCTCGTGCCGGTGAAACAGGCGCACCTCCTCCACGCCGCGCTGAAGAGGGCGCAGGTGCCGAACCGGTTCGTCCCGATGGATGGCGTGGGCCACGGCGTCGGTGGCGATGTCGACGCGAATCGCGAGCTCATGCGGAAGTTCCTCTCGGTCCACCTCAAGGGCACCGAGCTGCCGCTCGTCGCGAGTGAGGATTTCGACAAGGGCGCCGAGCGATGGCAGCCGACCGACGCGTCGGCATGGAGGGCGATATCGAAGGAAGGCCGCACGTGGTACGCGCTAACAAAGAAGCGCAGCGACTACACGCCGAAGGTCCGTTCGCCGCTCAACATCTCGCTCTTGCGAGATGTCGAGGTCGGCGACTTCGTCCTCGATGTCGACCTGCGTTCGACGGAGAAACCGTACGGGCACCAGAGCCTCTGCCTGTTCTTCGGCCACCAGGACCCGACGCACTTCTATTACGTGCACCTGGGCCGCAAGGCGGACGCGCACGCGAACTCGATCTTTCTCGTCAACGACAAGCCGCGCGTCAGCATCGCGAAGGAGCGCACGGATGGCACCGACTGGAGCCGCGGCTGGCATCGCGTCCGCATCCGCCGCGAGGTCCAGAGCGGCCGCATCGAGGTGTGGTTCGACGACATGAGCAAGCCGATCATGAGCACCGTGGACAAGACGTTCACCACGGGGCGCGTCGGCATCGGCAGCTTCGACGACACGGGCGACTTCGATGCCGTGCGTTTGTGGGGACGAAAGGTCGGCAAGTAGCGCGTTCATCGGCTCATCGAAGGCGGAGCGTGTTCCGGCCGGCTCCCCCACGCTCGATTCGGTGACGGGCCCATCTCCAGCTCCAGGGTTCCGCCGTCCACTAGCTCCCGGTGGAAGAACCACGGCTTCTTCAGCGCTTTTCCGTCGAGCTTGGCTGACTGGATGTAGCGGTGCTCCGGCGCGTTGCTGCGCGCGACGATCGTGAACGTCTCGCCGGAGTAGTATCGAGGATCCAGACGGATCGTCACGCGATCGAAGATCGGTCCGGTGATCTCGTAGACCGGCTCCGTGGCCGCGCCCCCGCGCACCTGGAACAGCCCCATGGCCATCATCACGCCCAGGCCACCTGCCTGGCCCTGGTCCTCGTCACCCCGATAGCCGGTTTGCGGCGTGATGCCGCCGAACGTGCGCTCCTTGACCTCGCGAACCCACTTCTGGGAGAGCCAAGGCGCGCCCGAGTAGTTGAACAAGTGCGCCATCTGGATCGAGGGCTGGTTGCCGTAGTTCACGTAGCCGGTCCGGAACGCGTGCTCTCGGGATCGCTCGAACGCCTCGTCGAGCTTGCGGTTGAAGGCGTCGCGTCCGCCCATCAGCTCGACCAGACCGTGGATGTCGTGAGGCACGAACCAGGTGTACTGCCATGCCGTCCCCTCGCACCAGGCGCGCACCTTGCCCTGCTTCTCCTCGAGCGGATCGAAGGGCGTCGTCCAGCTTCCGTCCACGTTCTTCGCGCGCATGAATCCCGACGTCGGATCGAACAGATTCCGGTAGTTGGCGGCGCGCTTCATGAAGATCTCGTGGTCCGAAGTCTTCCCCAGTACCTTCGCCATCTGCGCCAGACACCAATCGTCGTACGCGTATTCCAACGTGCCCGCGGCTGGCTCCGTGATCCACCCGCGCGGACGGTTGTCTGCCGGGATATACCCGTAGCGGATGTAGTCCTCGATCCCTCCACCGACGGCGCTCTTGTGCTCGTAGTGCCCGTGCCCCATGGCTCCCCCGGGGAATGCGTTCTTGCGCATGCCGGCGTAGGCGAGCTCGGCATCGAAGTCGCGGATCCCCTTCATGTAGGCGCCGACGATGAACGGCGTCGAGTGGGACGCGATCATCACCCAAGTGTAGTTGCCGCCGGAGGGACCGCGAGGGATCAGTCCCCCGTACCGGTACATGTCGAGCATCGAGTGGACGAAGCCACTGACGACCTCCGGGTAGGCCAGTCCCCACACCTGATTGATGTTCCAGAACGTATTCCAGAACGCGTCGGAGTTGTAGTGGGCATAGCGCGGCCGTCCATCCTTGTCCGTGGGAATCTGCCGCGTCACCGGTTCCGGCCCCGTGCGGTCGCAGTACTTGCCGTCCACGTCGCTGACCATCCGACGGCCGAGCAAGACATGCCAGAGATCGGTGTAGAACTTGACGCGCTGCGCTTCCGTGCCACCTGCGATCTCGATGCGACGCAGCCAGTCGTTCCAGATCCGCCGCGATTCGCTCCGGACGCGGTCGAAGTCCCAGTGCGGCAACTCCGTCCTCAGGTTCAGGCGGGCCTGCTCGACGCTGACGTAGGACAGGGCCACCTTGAGTCGGATAACCTGCCGATCGCTCGTGACGAATCGCGCCAGCGCCTTGCAGTCCTTGCCCGACGCGGCATCGACCTCGCCCAAGTCCTTCCCGTCCGTCCAGGCGGAGAGCGACGCGAACTCCGTGTCGAACTCCGCTGCGAAGTAGATGGTGCAAGGTTTGGGACGGCGTCCCGTGGGTGCGTCGGTCATGAAGCCTTCCACTCGCCGGCGATCGATGACGCGGAGGCTTCCTGCCGAGACCGGAGACGGCCCCGAACCTGAACCCAGGTTGAAGATGACACCCGCCTGGTCGGACTTCGGAAACATGAGCCGGTGCATGCCGACCCGATCGGTCGAAGTCAGCTCCACCTGGATGCCGAAATCGTCCAGGGTCAACGCGTGATAGCCGGCTCGCACGGCCTCCGACTCGTGCGAGAACCGCGAGCGACAGAAATCGGATCCTGGGCCCAGGTTCACCGGGCCCGTCACCGGCATGACGGATGGACCCGAGAGCTGCCAGGCATGCAGGTGGTTGAATCCGCAGATCGAATCCCTGTCGTAGCAGTATCCCGAGTTCCACCACTTGGCAGTATTCGTGTCGGGACTGAGGTTGACCATCCCGAACGGACGACAGGCGGACGCGAAGAAGAACCACCGCGAGTTGGCCGAATCGATCAGCGGGTCGACGTAGTCGACGGGCTCGCGCTCGTCGCCACGAACACCACATGAGACCGCCAAGAGCGCGACCCACACGAAACGGCGGAGGAGAATCTCCATCCTGCTCTCCTTGCAATCTACTCCCTGCTGTGTTGGGCAGCGACCCGAACGGATCTCGCTCATCGCCCGACGGCGGTCGACTCCCGCCTTCCAGTCTGTCACGATAGGACGCGCAGGGAACAGGAAACACGTCAAGCGGGAGACATACGATGACGAGGAACGCGCGGTCCGGAGTCCTGGCGGTACTGGTTGCGGGGCTCTGCGCGCTCGGCACGAGGACGGCCCTTGCAGACGTCCGCCTGCCAGCCGCGATCGGCAGCCACATGGTGGTGCAACGGGACGAGCCGATCACCATCTGGGGCTGGGCCGAGCCGGGCGAAGACGTCACGGTCGAGCTCGCGGGCAAGACGCAGAAGGCGCAGGCGGAGACGAACGGCGAGTGGAGCGTCCGCTTCCGGGCGTTGAAGGCGGGCGGCGAACCGCTCGCGCTCGTCGTTCGCGGCAAGAACGAGATCCGCCTGGAGGACATCCTCGTCGGCGACGTCTGGATCGGCTCCGGCCAGTCGAACATGGAGTGGCACCTGAGAGGCACGCACGGCGGGAACGAGGCGATCCAGGCCTCCGAGGACTCGTCCCTGCGATTGTTCCACGTGCCGAAGGTCCGGTCGAAGAAGCCCGAAGGCGACGTGAAGGCCGCGTGGAAGGTCTGCTCACCGAAGACGGCCCCCACGTTCTCGGCGGTCCTCTACCACTTCGGCAAGCAGCTGCGCGAGGAGCTCGACGTTCCGATCGGACTGATCAACAGCTCCTGGGGCGGCTCGCCCATCGAGCCCTGGATCGTCAGCGACAAGGCGTCGGGCGGCATGTACAACGCGATGATCGCACCGCTTCACCGCGCGGGGATCCGCGGCGCCATCTGGTACCAAGGCGAGACGAACGTCCTGCAGAACAACGGCTTCGCCTACTTCGACAAGAAGAAGGCGCTCATCGGCGGCTGGCGCAAGGCCTGGGGCAAGGAGCTCCCCTTCTACTTCGTGCAAATCGCGCCGTGGGCCGGGCGCTACGGCGCCGGTCAGCTGCCCGCCCTGTGGGAAGCGCAGTGCGCGACGTTGCGACTCCCGAAGACCGGCATGGCGGTGACGACCGACCTCGTCGACAACATCGGCGACATCCACCCGCGCAACAAGCTCGACGTCGGCAAGCGCCTGGCGTTCTGGGCGCTCGCGAAGGAGTACGGCAAGAAGGACCTCGTGTACTCCGGTCCGCTGTACAAAGGGATGAAGGTCGAGGGCGACCGGATCCGCATCTCGTTCGCTCACGTCGGCGGCGGCCTCACGTCGCGAGACGACAAGCCGCTCAGCGAGTTTCAGATCGCGGGCGAGAACGGCGAGCTCGTGCCGGCGGAGGCCGAGATCGACGGTGCGACGGTAGTCGTCCACGCGAAGGGCGTCCCCTCGCCCACCGCCGTGCAGTTCGGTTGGCACAAGGTCGCGAACCCGAACCTGATGAACAAGGAAGGGCTACCGGCCTCCCCGTTCCGCACGTCCGAGTGGCGCGGCGGCACCGGGGAGTGACACGCCGCTGGTAGCAGCAACCACGCGACGTCTCACGGCTCGTTCCGGAGCTTGTCGATGTCGTAGCCCGCCATCCGCAGCAGCTCGACCGCGCGCGTGGACGCGCCGCGTCCCTCTTCGCGTACGACTCGGGCGATCGATGGCATGGCTCGCAGGCCCTGCTTGCGCAGGAACGAGAGGGCGATGTCCGAGATGGTGAGTCGGGGATTCGCAGGCAACGGCGCGTAGTCGCCAAGAAGCCTCGCGATCCGGGTGAGCGCCTCTTCGGATGGCTCGTTTTGGAGCTTGTCGATAGCGCGCACGGCCGCATCGCGCACTCCGGCGTCGACGTCGGCGAGCGCGGTTAGGAACACGGGGATGGCATCGCCGTCCGAGCCGAAGCGGCCGTTTGGATCAGCATGCCAGTCGATCGACACGACGGCTTCGCGCCGGACGACGGCCGATGCGTCGCGCGCACACGCCAACAACGCTTCGATCACCTGCGGCGATCCGTTCGGGCCGAACTTCAGCGCGCTGACGAGCTGCCCGCGCACCACGTCGTCCGGTTCGTCGAGCGCGGCTACGATCGGGCCGATCGCCTTCTGAAACTTCCGCTCCGCGAGGCCGGCCGTGAGCGCCGCAGCGACGGCGTACCGAACGTCGTCGTCGTCGTCGTCGAGCGCCTTCAGAAGCCGCGGCGGAGCTTCCATCGGCAGGGCGCGCGGACTCGACGCGTAGGCCTCGAATGCCGCGCAGCGCACCGCCGGCCGCGGATCGTCGAACGCCTTCTGAAGCCATGAGTGCGTCGCGTCGCCGAGGCGCCGAAACGGAACGAGAAACAGATCCTTGCGCGCGTCAGCGTCGATTGCACCCGCCGACACGACCGAGTCGAGCAGCGCCGAAACGAGCGGCGCGGCCGGTGCGCCGATCGCCGCGATCGCGCGTCCCGCCCGGCGGCGGCACTCGAGGTCATCGGACGCGAGCAGGCCCGCGAGAAACGCGAGAAGGGCGTCGGCGTCCGCGTCGACCCGCACGATCGCCTCCGCCGCCTGCACGAAGGCTGCCACGCTCTCGGTTCGCCGCACGCCTTCGCGCGCCGTCGACTCGCGGCGCATCAGCGCCCAGAGCGCCGGCAGCGCCGCTTTGGCCTCCGGCCCGATGATCTCGAGACCGCTCGCGGCGCCCTGGCCGACGCGCGGTTCCGGATCGGCAAGCGCTTTCGCCAGCGCATCGACCACGCGCGGATCGTCCGGTGCGATGCGCGCGAGCGTCGTCGCGAGGCTCGGCTGCAGCAGCACTCTGTCATCCGGCGGCGTGGCGAGCCACTCGAGGAGCAGGTCGACCGCGCCCGAGGCAAGCGGCCCCATCCCCCGCAGCGTGCACATCACGTGTGATCGCTTGTCCCAGGCATCGGTCCTCTTCATGAGGCGAACGAACGCCGGGACGCCCGCCGCGCCCATGCTGCGAATCGCGCCGAACGCAGCGGCCGAGGTGGTTCCGTGCTCGTTCGCCAGGAACGGCTCGATCGCGTCGATCGCGTCGACCGCCTGCGGCCCGAGGCGTCGCAACGCGTAGTGTGGGTTCGGATGCTCTTGGCGATCATCGCCCTTCAATCGCTCGACGTGCGCTGGCAGGGCGGGTCGTCCCAGCGCGGCCTGCGCGTCACCGGCCACACCGCGAAGCTCGCTGCCCCGATGCTCGACGGCAAGAGACACGAGCCACGTCACGAGACGTTCGTGCTCCGTGATCGCATCGGAAGCGACGTGATCGCCGTCCGCATCTGTCGGTGCGACGAGATCGAGCGCCCGAATCACGTAGAGCTGCCACTCGCTCTCGAACTCCGCGAACGGCGCCTCGAGCGCGGCGACGCCGTCGTCCCCCAACGCGACGAGCGCCTTCGCCGCCGCGGCGACGAGATCGATGTCCGTCGATTCGACGAGCGCGGCCAGGGCGGGGATCGCCTCCTTGCGCCCGCGCTCTGCGAGCCATTGCGCGGACGCCACCTTCTGGTCGACCGTCCCCGAGTCGAGCCGCCCGACGTGCCACCAGGCGAGGAACTCGTCTCTCTGCACCCACAACATCACGCCAGCGACGGCGACGACGAGCGCCGCTGCGATAGTCGTAATCGCTTTCGGGCCTCTGCGCTGCATCGGTCGCTATCGTACCACGAGACCTCGTCGAGCCACGCGAACGGTTCGGACCTCTTCGACGTTCCGCTTGCAAGGCCCGGGAAACCGGTATACTGGAAGGCGCTGTCAAGGGAACGCGATTCGAAGGGACGCATGCCGATTCTCCACAAGCCGCGCGCGGCCGCACTGGCCGTCGCCCTGGTCGTGTGTTGGACCGCCTCGACGACGGGGCTGGCCGCGGACGACGACGAGGCGCACTGGTCGTTTCAGCCCGTTCGCCGGCCCGCGGTGCCGCAGGTCGAGAACGCCGCGTGGGTGACGAACCCCATCGACGCGTTCGTCTTGCGACGCATCGAGGACGAAGGACTGACGCCGGCGCCGCCCGCCGGCAAGATCGAGCTGCTGCGCCGTGCGTGCTATGACCTGACGGGGCTGCCGCCGACGCCAGCCGAAGTCGACGCGTTCGTCGCCGACGAGAGGCCCGACGCGTTCGATCGCGTCGTCGAGAAGCTGCTCGCGTCGCCGCGCTACGGCGAACGCTGGGGACGCCATTGGCTCGATCTGGTGCGCTTCGCCGAGACGAACAGCTTCGAGCGCGACAGCGACAAGCCGTTCGCGTGGCGCTACCGCGACTGGGTCATCCGCGCGTTCAACGAAGACAAGCCGTACGACCGATTCGTGCTCGAGCAGATCGCGGGCGATGAGCTCGACGAGGTGACCGACGACGCGCTGATCGCCACCGGATACTACCGGCTCGGCTTCTGGGACGACGAGCCGACCGATCGCCTCCAGGCCCGCTACGACGAGCTGGACGACATCGTGTCGACGACCGGCCAGGTCTTTCTCGGACTGACGGTGAATTGTGCACGCTGTCACGATCACAAGATCGATCCGATCCCGCAGTCGGACTACTACCGCATGCTCGCGTTCTTCCACGGCGTCACGCCGTACCGCGACGCGCGCGGCAAGCAGGTGCCGTTGCCGAGCCAGCCGAACGAGAAGGCCCTGTGCGCCGCCGAGAACGGACCGAACGCACCCGAGACGTTCGTGCTGCGACGCGGCAACGCGCACCTCGAGGGCGAGAAGGTCGAGCCCGGCTACATGTCCGTGCTCGGCCACGCAGCGCCGACGATCACCGCCCCGAAGCACGGTCGCTCGAGCGGACGTCGCCTCGCCTTCGCGCGATGGCTGGCGAACCCGAAGAACCAATTGGCGTCGCGCGTCATGGCGAACCGCATCTGGCAGCACCACTTCGGCCGGGGAATCGTGCGCTCGCCGAACGACTTCGGCCTGCGCGGCACGCGGCCGACGCATCCGGAGCTTCTCGACTGGCTCGCGACGGAGCTCGTGGCGCGCGGCTGGAAGATCAAGTCGATGCACCGGCTGATCATGAGCTCGAGCGCGTACCGCATGTCGTCGCGCGCGAGCGCTGCGGAACTCGCGAGGGATCCAGGCAACGACTCCTTCTGGCGCTTCGACATGCGCCGTCTCGCCGCCGAGGAGATTCGCGACTCGATCCTCGCCGTCAACGGTCGCCTGAATCCGAAGATGGGCGGCCCGGGGTTCTATCCCGTGATTCCGCGCGAGGTGCTCGCCGGCCAATCGCGACCGGGCGCCGGCTGGGGCAAGTCATCGCGCGAGGAGCGCGGCCGCCGCAGCGTCTACATCTACGTCAAGCGATCGCTCCTGACGCCGATCCTGAGCAGCTTCGACCTTGCCGACACCGATGCGAGCTGCCCGGTGCGCTTCTCGACGACGCAACCGACGCAAGCGCTCAGCATGTTGAACAGTGCATTTCTCAACGAGGCGGCCCGTGACCTCGCGACGCGTCTCGACAAGGAGTGCGGCGAAGATCGCGCCAAGCAGGTGCGTCGTGCGCTGCGACTCGCCGTCGGACGGCGCGTCGAGCAGAGCGAGGTCGATCGGGGCGTGCGCCTGATCGAGACACTCGAGAAGGACGACGGCCTGAGCGCGGCGGACGCGCTCGCGCAGTTCTGCGTCGTCGTCCTGAACCTGAACGAATTCGTTTACGTCGACTGACCATCGCGATACGGAGCTTTTCGATGCAGCAGAGGCGACCCGACTACTGCGGCCGAACGCGGCGCGAGTTCCTCTGGCAGACCGGTGCCGGTTTCACCGCTCTCGGCCTGACGGGCCTTCTCGACCAGGATGGCTTCCTCGCCGCGCAAACCGTCAGCGCCGACGGCACGAGCGAGTACGTGAACCCGCTCGCGTCGAGACCACCGCATTACCGACCGCGCGCGAAGAACGTCATCTTCCTCTTCATGTACGGCGGGCCGAGCCAGGTCGACACGTTCGACTACAAGCCGGAGCTCTACCCGCTCGACGGCAAGACGATCAAGGTCAAGGTCAAGGGGCGCGGCGGCTCGCGCAATCAGGGCCGCGTTGTCGGGCCGAAGTGGAAGTTCCAGCGCTACGGCGAGTGCGGCAAGCACGTATCGTCGCTCTTTCCGCACCTGGCAACGCGCGTCGACGACATCGCGTTCATCCACTCGCTGACCGCCGAGTCGCCGCTGCACGGCTCGGCGATGCTCAACATGAACTCGGGCCGCATCCTGAGCGGTAGCCCGTGCCTCGGGTCGTGGGCGACGTACGGTCTCGGCAGCGTCAACGAGAACCTGCCCGGCTTCGTCGTCATGCTCGACCCGAGCGGCGGCCCGATCAGCGGCGCGAAAAACTGGTCGAGCGGCTTCATGCCGGCGAGCTTCCAGGGCACCGTGCTGCGATCCGGCGGCACCCCGATTCTCGATCTCGAGCAGCCGAAAGGCATCACTCGCGAGATGCGCCGCAAGCAGCTCGACGCGCTGAAGGCGTACAACACCGAGCATCAGGCGCCGCGCATCGACAACACCGACCTCGCCGCGCGCATCGCGAGCTACGAGCTGGCGTTCAAGATGCAGTCCGCCGCGCCGGAGGCGACCGATCTGTCCAAGGAGTCGCCGAAGACGCTCGAGATGTACGGCGTCGGCGAGAAGCGCACCGACGAGTTCGGCCGCCGCTGCCTGCTGGCGCGACGCCTCGTCGAGCGCGGCGTGCGGTTCATCCAGCTCTACTCCGGCGGCAATCACAACGATCACAATTGGGACGCGCACGGCGACCTGGTCGCGAACCACACCAAGCATGCCGGCGCGACCGACAAGCCGATCGCGGGTCTCCTCGAGGATCTCGCGCAGCGCGGCATGCTCGAAGAGACGCTGATCGTCTGGGGCGGCGAGTTCGGCCGCCAGCCGGTCGCCGAGTACGCGAAGGGCACGGGCCGCGATCACAACTCGTACGGCTTCACGATGTGGATGGCCGGCGGCGGCGTACCCGGCGGCGTCACGGTCGGCGAGACCGACGAGCTCGGCGCCGCAGCGGTCGTCGATCGGCTCGAGGTGAAGGACCTGCACGCGACGATCCTGCACCACCTCGGGCTCGATCCGAACAAGCTGACGTACTTCTACGGCGGCCTCGACCACAAGCTGGTCGGCCCGGAGGGTGCGGAGCCGATCGCGCAGCTGGTGTGATCTCGAGCCTTGCGGCCCGCGACAGCGATCCGCGGGTTTCCTCTTTCCTCGGCGCTCGTTTGGCAGTGTGATGGCGCCGGAGCGGAAGACCGTGCGCTGCCAACGAGCGCGCGCGAGCCGCTCGGAAAGGGGTCGGCATGCACTCGAGGCGGTTTGGCAGGCTCTGGTTCGCAGGGACGTTCGTCGTGCTCGGCGCGGGCGCCGCGGCATTCGCGCAGGTCGCGCAGCCGCTGGAGGAGTGGGTCGCGTTCTACAACGGGACCGACGGCGGCGACGACGTCGCCGTCGCGTCATGTGTCGACAACGAGGGGAACGTCTACGTCACCGGCTCGTCTGAGGCGACCGTCTCCAACACGGACGTCGTTACGATCAAGTACGCTCCGGACGGCGAAACGCTCTGGATCACTCGCTACGACGGACCGGCGGACCAACGAGACCGCGCCGTCGATCTCGCCGTTGGACGTGACGGAAGCGTCCACGTCGCCGCTTCGTCGTCTGACGGCTCCTTCACGATCAAGTACGCCCGTGATGGAACCGAGCTGTGGACCGTTCGAGGGCCGGACGGCGCCAGCGCCCTGGCAGTCGACGACAACGGCAACGTGTACGTGTCGGGCAGATCGGCCGGCGATCTCGTCGTGTTGAAGTATGGCCCGAGCGGCGGTCAGCTCTGGGCGGCTAGCCTCACCGGGGAAGGACTCAGCAGCACGGCCCGCGCCCTCACCGTCGGTGGCGACGGAAACGTCTACGTGACGGGGTACGTACGGGACGTGCGCGGAGCCCTCAGGATGGTCAACTACGTCACCGTCAAGTTCGACCCGGACGGCGACCGACTCTGGCTCGCACGATACAACGGACGGTCGGGACGCGCGGACGAAGCAACCGCGATCGCTGTCGACAGCGACGGATTCGTGTATGTGACCGGACACTCGGAGAGCGTCGGGTGGCCCATCTCGGTCGACTTCGTCACGGTGAAGTACAGCCCCGAAGGCGAGGAACTCTGGAATGTACGCTACGGAGGACCCGAGGACGGCGGCGCACGCGACGAGCCCCGCGCGCTGGCTCTCGACAACGACGGCAACGCATACGTCACCGGGTACTCGGAGCCTCGCGAGTTCGAGGACGGGGACTACGAGTCCGTGACCGTCAAGTACAGTCCAGACGGCGAGGAGCTCTGGGTCGCCCGCCACGATCAGGCGTATGACCTCGTCGTGGATGCCAGCGGGTCCGCATACGTCACCGGCTCGTCGACGGGCCCCAGGCTGTCCGGAAGGGAACGCCGGATCACGACCTCCAAGTACGTTCCGACTGGAGAGCGGCTCTGGGTCGCGCGCCACGACGCGCCTGCAGCATCCCCGTACTGGGAAGGCGTGGCCATCGGCTTCGGCCGCGACGGTGGCCTGTACGTCGCGGGAAGCTCGACCGGAATACGCACGGGCGTCGACTACACGACCCTCAAGTATGGCCCCGACGGAGCCCGAGCCTGGGTCGCGCGCTACAGCGGGCCGGTTGTCGGCGGCAACGATGCAGTCACCGCGATCGTCCACGACGACGACGGGAATACCTACGTGACAGGGGAATCGGCTGGGGCGGGCACGTCCACCGACTACGTGACCGTCAAGCACGCTCCGGATGGAACCCTCCTGTGGTCCTCGCGCTACGACGGTCCCGGCAGCTATAGGGACGCACCGGTGGACGTCGCGATCGACACTAGCGGCAACTCGTACGTCACCGGAGCATCGTCGAGTGACTACGCCACCATCAAATACGGTCCAGGCGGAGACGAGCTCTGGGTAGCCCGCTACCGCGGCCCCGGCGGCACCGACGAGGCTGCCGCGCTGGCGCTCGACCCGGCCGGCAACGTCTACGTCACCGGTCGCTCCGATGGCGAGGAAACGAGCTTCGACTACGCGACCGTCAAGTACGGCCCCGACGGCGATGAGCTCTGGGCCGCTATCTACCATGGCGGCTCCGATTCGTGGGACGAGGCGAAGGCGCTCGCCGTCGACAGTGCTGGCAACGTCTACGTGACGGGCCGATCAGACCGAGGCTATGCCACCGTCAAGTACGGGCCCGACGGCGACGAGCTCTGGGTGTCACGCTACTCGTGGATCCGTGTCCTCGCCTCGATCTTCCCGACCGCCATCGCCCTCGACGGGGACGGCAACGTCTACGTGACTGGTAGGGCGACGCCCGGGAATGTCGGCGATACGCACGCGACCGTCAAGTACGGCCCGAATGGCGACGAGTTGTGGGCCATCCGCTCCGACAGGTACGGCCTGGCCCTCGCTCTCGACGCCGACGGCAATCTCTACATCACCGGCGCGGCTCGTCACCCGGACACCCTCTCGGATTTCGCCACAACGAAGTACAGCCCTCGAGGAGACGAGCTCTGGGTCGCGTACTACGACGGAGCCCGCCACGGCGGCCTCGGCTGGGCGGATCACGCCCGCGACCTCGCACTCGACGCCGACGGCAACGTGTACGTGACCGGCGGCGACGGCAGCGGCTCCGGAAGCACCCACTCCGCGACTGTCAAGTACGCCCCGGACGGCGAGGAGCTCTGGGTCGCCCCGTTCCGCGGTCACCCGACCGGCCACGATGTCGCGCGCGTCGTGACCGTCGGTCGCGACGGAGATGTTTACGTCGCGGGCAGCTCGCGAAGCCGGTTGACCAGCCACGACTTCACGACGATCAAGTACACGCAGCCCGACGCCGGCGCCCGATTCATCCGCGGCGACTGCGACGGCGACGGCACGGTCACCGGTCGCGTCACGGACGCGGTCTACCTCCTGCTGCATGCCTTCACCGGCGCTCGCGAGCCGCCGTGCCTGGCGGCGTGCGATGTGAACCGCGACGGGGCCGTCGATGGGATTGCGGACGCCCTGTTCCTGCTGCAGTTCAGCTTCGTCGGCGCCAGAACCCCCCCCCGCCCCTTTACACAATTCGGCCCCACCAC
>CAYMRB010000015.1:17318-25351 GCA_964392615.1 uncultured Planctomycetia bacterium
TTGCGGCCGCAGCTCGTTCGCATCGGATGTCGAGCTGGGCTGCGACGCGCGGGCGGTCGGTGTGGCGTGCGGCGAATTCTCGATCACTCGGATCCCCGGGCGCGAGCCGACTGCAGACGATCCATGAGATTCTTGTGGCGCTCGCGTTCCGACCTCAGCTCCGCCTGAAGCGATTCTATGCGCTCCTGGAGTCCTTCGGTCGGCAAGCTCCGAAGCTCGCGCTCCCGCGCCTCGAGCTCTCCTACGAAACGCCTCGCGCGCTTGCGCAGCGCCTCCGCCTCCTTGCGCGGCGCGCTGACCATCACGACGAGGTCGATGCTCGCCGCACGGTAGCGCGCGTCGATCACACGCACTCGGACGGATGCGGCCAGCGCACTGCGATCCGCCGCCAGATCCTGTCGGACGAGCCTCTTCCAGGCGGCTTCTTCGTCCGCCCGGCCCGGAGTCTTCGTGTGAACGACGCCTTGAAAGCGACCTCGCGGACTGTCCTCGAGCAGCAGTTCGCTGCGCCGTTGGAAGAGCAGACGCGTCGCTCCGGCCTCGAGGCGCCGCGGCCACTCGCGCCAAGCGGTGCGGAGATCGATCGACAGCGCGCCGGTCGCCGGATCGATCGTCGGCGCCAAGGACGTACCGTGGACCTCATAGCGATACGGCGCCACCCCGCCGCGCGCCGTGAATCGCATCGCCACGACGTCGTCAATCGAGGCCGCGATCGGCGCACCGGAAAGCGGAACGATCTCCAACGGCCGTTCCACACGCTCCCCGATTCCAGCCGGAAGATCGGCGACGAGCAATCGCCTGCGATCGACGACGATCACCTTCCCGGCTGCGTAAGCGACGGCGGGTTTCGTCGGACTGGCGG
This sequence comes from uncultured Planctomycetia bacterium, assembly GCA_964392615.1. Classification (GTDB taxonomy): domain Bacteria; phylum Planctomycetota; class UBA8108; order UBA8108; family UBA8108; genus CAYMRB01. The sequence goes on from CAYMRB010000015.1 coordinate 18,181, forward strand.
AACCGGACGACAGAGCGAGCTGCGCGTCTTCCCACACGATCGAGCGGTCGATCACCACGCCGTCGACGAGCTCCGAGTACCTCACCTCGACCGCGTACCGCCCTCTGCTCTTCTCGCCGACGATCCTGCGGCCTACCTCGACACGCAACGGCAGCTCGCCGCAGAGCACGCCGCCCTCAAGCTCCCGGTTCCACCGCCGCGGCACGACGGGCTTGTCCGAGATCGGCTCGATCAGGAAGTCGACGAGCGGGCGTCCGATCAGGAAGAGCGCGCTTCCCGCGTCGTCGACGCACGCATCGCCGACCAGCCAACGCCCGCCCCCGAGCCGAGCGACCTCGCCTCGCCGGACCGCCCCGTCGTCCCATCGCGCGAGCGTCGACGCCTCGAGCACCTCGAAGCGGCCGGAACGCGTCCACAAGCCGCGTCGCCCGCCGGGCAGGGCGATCGCCCCGTCGTGCTCGTCCGACGCCTGCGGGCTGAGGTCCTCGCGATCGAACGATAGAAGCCCCGAGTCGGAATCGACATACACGCGCGTGCCGGCCAGGGCGATCCGTCTCGAGCGGCCGTCGAGCTCACGCGCCGCGAGAAGGGACATCGTCTCGAGGTCGACGGCCGCCAACCACATCGTACGATCCTCGGCGCTGTCGGATGTCGCCGAGCTGACGACGGCCGTGCGTCCGTCACTCGACACGTGAACGCCGCCCGCGTTGAACGGCAACTCGACCGTTGGACGATTCACCTGCACCGAGAAGGTCGCTTCGACCGAGCGTCGTCCGCTGCGCGCTCGCACGACGAATCGATGGCGTCCGACGTCCGCCGTTCGCGGCTTCCATGCCACGACGCCATCTGCGATGCGCGCGCCGTCCGGACCCGACGTGAGCTCGAGGTCGACCGGTGATCCCGCGTCGACCCCGGTCGTGCGAATCGGTACGTGAATCGCGCTGCGAACCACAGCCTCGACAGCTTCGACCACGTGAAGGCCCAACGGTATCTCGAGCGGAACGGCAAGCTCCGGCGCGGTCAGATCGATGATCGCGGCCTTCGCCCCCCGCGCGTACACGAGCCGGTCGTGCGCGTCGAACATCAACGATGGCGCGAGCTTCGAGCTGACGAGCCCGAGTCCATGGGATCCGATGCGCATCGTTTTCGGCAGCACCACCGACGTCGCCGCCTCCGCGCCCGGCGGAATCGGCGGCCACGAGCTGGCGAGTGGCAGCAGCTCGAGGACCACGTCGCTGCCGGCGTAGCCGTGAATCGCCCTCGGACGGACAGCGACGGCGAGGTCGTACTGCGGGTGCAAGATCACGGCCTCGCCGTCGATCTCGCAGGGCGTGCCGAGATCCCGCGCTGCGAAGAGGCGCCGGCCGATGCTGACGACCCTCGCGTCGGGACCGATCGACAGCCGCGGAGCCCGAGAGCCTCGACCGGAGAAGCGCTCTCGCCCACAGGCGGTGACGCGGATTCCGTCGTCGACGGCGAACAGCGCTCGCACGGAATCGTCGTTGGCGATGAGGAAGCGATGGCCATCGGCACTGAACACGGCGCTCTCGGCCGAACTCACTCCCCACGAGCCGGGATCGTGGCTCACGAGCCGGTGGTCGCCGCTCTCCACATCAACCGCGAAGATCGATGCACCCGAACGGAACGGAGTGATGTACCACACACGCCGCGTCTCGCCCGACGGTGCGACGAGCGATTCCGGCCGCCCCGTCACCGGCACGGTCGGCCCCCAGCTTCCGGTGTCCAGATCGAGCGATTGAACGCGCATCGGTGCATTGCGCACGCTCGGATCCCCCCGCCGCAACACGGTGACTCGTCGCCCGCGAGCGACGACCGCTGCCACGCCGCCCACACCGGAAACCGTCCACTTGCGCCGCACGACAGCACGGCTCGGATCGATCTCGGTCAGCTCGTTCGCCTTCGAGCGAGCCCAGATCGTGCCGCCCACGGGCTCCACCGCCCACAGCTGGCACTCGGAGCCGACGTCGACGATGCGCACCGCTTCGTCGGCCCGACCAGTCGTCATCGCGATGAGCATGAAGCCCGCGGCGCGAATCACGCGGGCGACGGACCTCGGCTGACAGTGTCTACCTCGCATCGCTTTCTCCCGCGCTCTCTTTCTTCAAATGCTCTTCCAGCAGGAGGATCTCGCTGCGGGTTCGGCCGAGCCTGGACTCGAGCTCACGTACCATCGCGCGCAGTCGCTCGCCGAAGGTCGCGGGTTGCGGCACGTACAAGAATCCCGGATCCGCCAGACGCGGAGGATCGACACTCGACGGTTTCGGCGCCGCATCGAGCGCGTCGAGAAACGGAGCTCGAGGTACCAGGAACAGGAATGCGAATCGCGCGCGATCGACGGAGCCGCGCGCGTCGCGCGCCTCGACCCAGATCGGCAGCTCGACCGGAACGCGATCGGCGGGTGGCCATTCGCCGGTCACCCGCCGGTAGGCCCGCCCCGCGGAGAGAATGCGTCGGGTGTTCTCGGCGGCGCCGATGTTGACCGAGACACCGCGTTCCTCGCTACGGACGACCTCCAGATAGCGACGCCACATCGTCACGAGATCCGCGCGGACGACTCGGGTGGTGGCGTCGATCTACTGGCGGTCCGTTTCGTGCTTAAGAGTGAACGACCGCGGCTCGGTGGCGCCGCGCGTCGCGACCGTCAACTCGGCCTGCGCCATGTCGACGCGCCGGATGGTCGGATCGCGGAGGATCTCGAACGGCGCCGGCAACGCCTCGAGTCGCGCGCGATCCAACCGCCGGACCCACAAGCGACGCTGAAACGTCACGACGACGAGATCGCCCGCCACGGCCGCCGTGACGGTGGGCCGACGTCCGACGCCGCGCCGCCGGAACGACTCGGGAGCCGAGTCGCCGCTGCCTTCGTACAGGACGACTTCCTCGAGCGCCCTTCCGTCTACGAGCTCGTGAACCGACTGCGTGACGCGAACGCGCGACGGAGACCGCAGCTGCTTCGCGTGCACCACCACGGCGGCGGGCGCGAAGTCGAGAAGGACACCGGCGCCGTCCTGATGCCAGGCGATCGGCGGCGCCGACCCGAAGGCGGCTCGAATGTCATGACGCGAGACCTCGCGTCCCCAGCGACCGGGCCGCTCGATCCGCGGAGATGAGACCTGGCCGGCTCCCACGTAACCCAGCTGACAGAAGTCCACGAGGCCGATGACGGGCTGCGGTGCCGATGCCGCCTCCGGGCGGAACGAGTCGACCCAGACGGTCGGCCAGCGACTCGGCCTGCCGTGAAGCCGCGGGTAGACGGCCCGCCGTTCGCGCGCCGCCTCGACGAGTGCCGTGCTCGAGGACACCGCGATCTTCTGGCCGCTCGAGAGCGCGACTCGTCCGTCGCTCACCGCCGCGATCGCGCTGGGCTGCTCGGCGAGAGGTACGGTACCGATGACGGAGAGGTCGTCGCGCGACAGGACGGTCAACGATTGCTCCGTGCCGTAGAGCGACTGCGATACAAGAACGGCGTGTTCGTCGACGTGAACGGCCCGGATGCCCTTCTCGACGCGATGCCGGCCGCGCACCGCTAACCGCGAGAGGTCGACGAGGACCAGCTCCAGCGGCAACTCGGGACCGCTCGATCCGATGCGAACCGTCTCGCCGCCTGCAACGACGACGCGCTCGCCGCGTGCGTCGACCGCGATGGAAGACACGTCCAGTCCGAGCTCGACCTTCGGCACGCCGGCCGTGACGACGACGGTCGCGCGGTCTTCTGACTCTCCGCGGCGTGCGCGCACGACAACCGTTTGATCGCCTCGAGCCGCCTCCGTCGGAGTCCACCGCACCTCGTCGTCGACGACCACGGCTCCGGGAGGCGCCGTCTCGAGATCGACGACGAGATCGCCGCCGATCCGCGCGTCCGGATCGGCGCAACGGATCGGCAGTCGCCACTCGAACCCGATGGCCGCCGAACTGCGGGCAGGAACGACGAGACGCAGCCCCGCTGGAGAGTCGACACCGGCTCGCTTCAGGTCGACCACCGCCGCGCTGCGCTTCCAGCCGACGAACAGCTCGTCGCCCGCGGCGTCGAACTCGAACGTCGGGTGATCGTCATCCTCTACCCGGCGCCATTCGTACGAGGGCTGCCCCGCGTCGAACTCGCCACCGAGCTCGACGCGGCGAATCGCGCCGGCGTCGCTGAGCCGCTGAAACGACACGCGATGCCGTAGCTTGCCACCCCGCTTCTCCTGAACGAATGAGGCGACCAGATCGCGGTGCGGATGAATCGCCATCGGCGCGCCGTCGAAGCGCCGCTTGTCGGTGAGGCGCACGCTGAACAGGTCGTTGCCGATCGCCCAGAAACGCCCGTGGGGACCGGCGCGCGCGACGCCGGACTCGGTTTCGAAATCGAGGACGGTCGAGATCGTGCCACGTGTCGCGTCGACCGAGAAGAGGCTGATCTCCTTCGTCTTTCTGTGCGACAGAAGCCAGTCACCGTCGCCGGACAGGACGGCGTTCGTCGGCACCCACTCCCAGTCGCTCCGTCCCGTACGAGCAGTGATCCGCCCGGTCGCGACCTCCACTCGCAGGAAATTCCAGAGATTCGCAATGCCGCCTTGCCGCCCGAAAACCCACACCGACTCTGGTGCGGCGCGCGTCCAGCAGAGCCCGACCGGCGGGTCGAACTCCGGCATCTCGACGCGCCGAACCGGCTCGTCGCGAACAGGATCGACGACCGTCAGGTCCGCGCCGCTACAGAGCCCCTTGCCGACGACGACCAGCGCGCCATCGACGACGACGGCCTCGACCGGGGGCAAGGAGAGCTCGAACCGCTTCGGCGGCTCGCCCGTCGCCGCATCGACGTCGAACACCAGGAGTGCGCCGATGGACTCGGCGCGCGGCCGCCGGATGCCGAAGCCGGCGAAGGCACGACCCGCGGCGATGTCGAACGCCCACATCGTCGCGGGCTCGTCGACGTAACGCACGGGGAGGGCGCGGGGGTCGTCGCCCCGCCCGACTCGGTTGTTGGCGACGATGCCGACGACGCACGCAACGACGGCCAGAACGATGCGATGAGCGGTACGGTCCATATAGCCCTCCACGATGTCGAAGCGGCGGTCAATGCGTCGCGTCGTACGCCTCGATCTTGCCGCGCACTGCCGCCTCGGCCTCGTCGTACATCTCGCGGATCATCGGATCGTCGAATCGATAGACGCGATCCTCGAACGCTGTCTTATCGATGCGATCGAACAGCCGCATGCGCGCATCGGCGATGTCCTTGCCGTAGATGTGGTACGAGTCCGCATGCCAGTTCATGCGACCGAGACCGACCGGGCTGCCGCGACGCTCCTCGATGCCCGCCGCGATCACGTCGCGGTTGAAGTGGATGAACGCGAACATGTTCATGAAGCTCGCGCCCCACGCGTCGTTGCTGCGAAACCGCACGTTGCAGTTCAGCCACGCGGTCGGCCGTTCGCCCCCGTCGCCGTCCTCGACATCTTCCTCGACGAGCCGGTACCACATGGATTGGAGGCACGGCGGATCGTAGCACTCGAGATCGAGGTTCGGCATCCAGGTGATCATCTGCGCCTGCCGGGTGAACGGCTGCTCGACCAGCTTGTCGATCACTCCGGCGACCTGGTCGACGCTGAATCCGCCGACATCGACTGACTCGCTGTCGCGCAGCTCGCGCCACGTGCCGTAGCGGCGCAAGCGGCCATGGTACGTATACTCCCAGCGCGTGTCGTCGGGATCGTTGATGTTCTTGACCCAATGATCCTTGGCGCCCTGCATCTCCATCACGTATTCGCGGAGATCCTCGATACCGCCGGGAAACGCCTTGTGAATCATCGGCTCGGCGAGCGGGTCCTCGATCGTGATGTCCATCGTGCAATCGAGGCTCGGCGGATCGCCCGGGCGGTCGTACTGCGTGCGGAAGCCGACCCCGCCGTCGTGAAGGGCGATCAAGGCCTTCTCGTAGGCCGCGGCCAGCGAGACATCGCGGACGTGGAGGACGGGGATATTGCACGGTGGCCGCCGGCTCTGCATGGCGGGATTCTCCTGTCGTTGGCCAGGTGTCGCGGGGAGCGCCCGAAAACCGGTCGTCACAATACCGCGATGTGGAGGTGCAGTTCCAGGTACGCTCGAAGGGAGATTGGCTCGCTGAAAACCGACACGACTCAGGAGGCGATATGAAACGACTCACGACGCTCTTCATCGCGGCGCTCTCGGTGGCGGTCTGGATCGCACCCACGACGCACGCCGGGGAGCGAGGGCTCACCGACTACGCAGCGCAGAAGGCCGCCGGCAAGGACGTCAAGAAGATCGTCTTCATCGGCGACTTCAAGACCCATGGAGCGAGGGGGAACCACGAGTTTCTCGCGGCGTCGATTCTGATCTCGCGCGCTCTGCACGCGGCGTATCCGAACGTCCACGCGGTCGTTCATAGCTCAAAAGCCTGGCCGAAGGACCTCAAGCACGCCGACGCCATCGTCGTCCTGCTGAACAACGGCGGTCGCGCCGCGCGCGATCCGAACATCGCGGCGGCCGTCAAGCGCGGCGCCGGCTTCTCGGCCATCCACTACGGAGTGGAGGTCAAGAAGGGCAAGGAGGGCGACAACTTCCTCAAGTGGATGGGCGGCTACTTCGAGGTCCATTGGTCCTGCAATCCGCATTGGACCGCGGAGTTCACGTCGTTCCCGAAGCACCCGGTGGCGCGTGGCCTCAAGCCGTTCACGATGAACGACGAGTGGTACTATCACATGCGCTTCGTGTCTGGGCCGGGAGTGACTCCGATCCTCTCCGCGCTGCCACCGCTCAAGACGTGCATGGGCAACGGCCCGCGCAACGGCAACGAGGCGGTGCGCGCCGAGGTCAAGGCCGGCAAGAAGCAGCACCTCGCGTGGGTCTACAAGCGCCCGGACGGCGGCCGCGGATTCGGCTTCACCGGCTTGCATCGCCATCGGGCCTTCACCGACGACAGCTTCCGGACCTCCCTCATCAACGGCGTCGCCTGGATCGCCGGTCTCGAGATCCCGAAGAACGGCGTGCCGTCGAAGAAGCCCACGAAGGAAGACCTCCAGGAGACGATGAAGGCGGCCGACGCGATCGTCAAGGGCGGCAATTAACTCCGTAGCTGACGTGGGGGGGGCGGCGGGGGGCGCCCGCCCCCCCCCCGGGCCCCCCCCCCCGCCCGGGGTCGACACCATGG
>CAYMRB010000015.1:25361-46028 GCA_964392615.1 uncultured Planctomycetia bacterium
CCGCGCCCCCCCGCCCCCCCCCCCCCCCCCCCCCCCCCCAGGGCGAGCTCGGGGTACTTCGACCTCATGAACCGCAACGCGAGAACGGTGTGGCAGCGGCGAACATCGGGGTTCTTCGCCGTCGGGCAGCTGCAACCGATCCACACGTCGGTCCTCGCCGCCAGGAGCGCGAGCTCGTCGAACGGCGTCCGGTCCGCTGCGAAGCGCTCCTCGAGCAGATCGAGATAGTCCGCCTCGAACGCGCGCCACGCGTCCTCGCCCGGCTCGCCCAGGTAGCGCTCGACCGCAGCCTGATCCGGCCGCAAGCAGTGCTTCGTGCGCCAGCGCGTGTCCTTGCGCACGCCGGCGGGAAGCGGATCGTCGGGCGGCCGCTTGCCACGGAAGATCTTGTATCGTCCCAGCATGCCCACGAGCGTACCAGAGTCGCGGGACGCTCTCGAGATCCCGCGCCGCGCGTCAATAGGGCGGCAGTAGCCGACGGAATCCGTGCAACAGGACGACGACGAGGAAGAGCGCGTTGCGCGGCAGCCGGCTCACGACGGGCCACCGCATCCTCGCAGCGCGGGGCAGCGACGCCGCGGGCTGTCCGTGTTCATCCGGTGCCGCCGCGTCACCGCCGGAGTCGCGCAGCGTTCGATCGACCGCGACACCGACCTTCTCGATGCTAGCCACGCCGAGCGGCCACTCGATCAGACGCTCGAGCCACGCCGCGGGAATGCCGTCTCTCGTCACGCGCGTTCCGACGATGCCACCGACGATCGCGGCGGTCGTGTCGGCGTCACCGCCGCACAGGATGATCGATTGCACCGCCGACGCGAAATCGTCCGGCGACGTCAGCCATGCGTGCAGACAGACCGGAACCGTGTGCAGGACGTAGCCGCTGACGCCGCGATCGAGCCCGATCGAGATCGCGAAATCGCGCGTCGATTCGCCCCGTTCGACGCTCTCGACGACCTGACGGACGAGCGCCGGTAATTCGTCGCTGCGAAGCGGCAGCTCGCCGAGCGTCGCGAGATACTCGCGTCCGACGACCTGCGAGCCCTGTGCTGCCATGCGCGCGGCGAGCGCCACCGCCAACGCGCCGTCGAGCGCCTTCGGATCGGTATGCGTGATACGCGTCGACGCCTCGATGAGCGCCACCATCGACTCGATGTCCGGCGCCGCGACGCCGAGAATCGGCGCCCGCATCGCTGGCCCGTTTCCCGCGGAGAAGACACCCGACTTCTCGGGCCGGAAGCCGATCCACAGCCGCAGTATGGCCCGCAGCGTCGCCAGACCGATCCCGCCGGGCAGGCCGAGCAACCAGAACCGCAGTCGCCAGGCGAGCGCGCGCGCAAACGGACGCGGCACTCCCCCGCTGACGCAGAGGGCCTGCGCGACCAGGATCGCGTGCTCCGTATCGTCGGAGACCATCCCCCACCGCCACAGGAATCGATGGCGACTCGGTGCGCCGAACAGGCGCCCAGCGCGGCGCGGCGACAGTCCTTCGTACGGTAGCCCCAACGCGTCGCCCGCCGCCGTGCCCAGCAGGCATCCGACGATCGCGTCCGAGCCGACATGGCCATTCGATCGGGACATGGGCACGAGTCACCTCCGCTACCTACATGCACTATCGGACAGTGACCGGGCGCATCTCCAGTTCAGCGGCCCCATCAAAACGAGCGGCCGGAAGCCCTCGGGCTCCCGGCCGCTCGTGCGGTCGACGTCCGACGCGCGCCGTTGATCGGCGCGCGTCACGAAACGATCAGTCGCGATCGCTCTCCTGCCTCTCCTTGCCGAAGAGGCTGAAGATGTTGCCGCCACCGCCGCCGCCCATGTCGTCGGAGTTGTAGATGTACGTCGGATCGAGGACCTTCTCGATCCTCAACTTCGACTCCGACAGGTGCGCGAGCGAGTATGCGTCGATCTTCTTGCGGTGCTTCAGGATGCCGTCGATCTTCGCCTTCAGGCCGCGCAGCTGCGTCAGCGCGAGGTTCGAGATCGGCTTCTTCGCGACCTGGTAGCCCGAGTCCGGCTTGACGAGGTCGATCAACCGCTCCATGTGCTCGCGCTGCAGGTTGCGACGCAGGCTGGAGATAAGCGGCTTGCGAGCCGTCGTCTTCGCGGCCGGCGCCGAGGCGATCTCGCTCCAAACCGCATCGTAGATGTCGGAGAAGATCTCCGGCAGCGTCAGCGCGTCCTTGTCGGCCGGCGTGCGGAGCTCGTTGTCGTAGACGTTCTCGAGCCGCGACGGGTTCATGAGCATCGTCAGAACCGACGACTGCACGCCGAGGATCGAGTCGTGCACGGGCCACGCCTCGTCCGCGTAACGCGACTTCGACTTGTCCACGGTCATGTACGCCATGATCTCCGGCGTCAAACCGAACGCCGCATCCGCGAACGCGTTGTCGATACAGAACTTCAGCGCCGCGCGCTGCGTCTCGACCGGCACGACCTCGATCGGACGACGGTTGCCCGGATCGCCCTTGTGGTCGCGGTTCGTGAGCGTACCGCCGATCCAGCTCGAGCAGATGCTGATCGCGCTCAACTGCGTATTCAACGTGATCAGGTAGCCCTGACGCGCACGGTGCCAGCCCTGGCCCTTCTTGACGAACTTGTCGAGAAGGTGCTCGCGATGCCACCCAGCCAGATCGACCAGGCTCTCGGCGTAGTCGAGCGGGTTCTTGCCGAAGTCGTAGCGGCGTGCGCGCGGATCGGAACCGCCGGTGTCCTCGTCCGTACCGTAGACGAGCTCCGGCTCGGCAACGCGGGCGAGAACCTTGGTCAAGTCACTCGAGCCGTAGCCGTACTCGATGGCCCACATGTCGTACGGGCCGAGGTCGATCATCTGGTAGTCACCCTGGACCAGATCGGGGTCCATGTTGATGTTGACCGGCGTGTAGTCCATCACCGATCCAGTGATCGTCTTCTTGCCCTTGAACCCCTCGCTGTTGATCTCCTTGAGGGTGTGGATCGACGACGCCTTGAAGTTGTGGCGCAGTCCGAGGGTGTGGCCCACCTCGTGACAGACGAGGTCGGCGAGCATCGGCCCGATGAACGATTCGGGGATGCCGTCGAGCAGCTGCTCGTCGTCCTTCTTCTCGGGCTTCTTCTCAGGCGCCTTCTCTTCCTTCTTGGCCTCGTCCTTCTTCTCCTCCTTCTTGGCCTCGTCTTTCTTTTCCTCCTTCTTGGCCTCGTCCTTCTTCTCGCAGCCCTTTTCCTCGCACTTCTCGTCCTTCTTCTTGTCTTTCTTCTTCTTCTTTCTCTTCTTCTTGTCCTTGTCCTTCTCGTCCTCCGTCATGATGGAGAGGACCGCGTGGTGCATGCCCAGCAGGGTCATGTCACGCGACTTGCAGTCGGCCGCCATGCAGAGCTGCGCGGCGGAGTCGACGCCGTCGGGGAGGAGACCGCTGACCGGGTGGTTCACGAATGCCGCGTCATGCACCGTCGGATCGAACGTAGCGCGCTGCAGCCTCTGCGCGCGCTCGCCGAGAACCTGGTTGTGCATGTGCGGCGGGGCGAGGCGGATGCGCGGATCCCAACGGGGATTCTGGTCGAGCCAGCTGAGCAGCTCACGGCTCATGCCTTCGGTAGCCAGCTCGGGCTTGTACTCGTTGAACTGGTACCAGAAGTGGCGGATCCAGCCGTCGGTCAGGACGATGTCGGCGTCGAGAATCTCACCGGTCTCGGGATGCGGGTGGCTCGGGCCGATCGCCGTGCCGATGTTGTTGTTGAGCCAGCGGATGAAGTTGTAGCGCGTGTCCTCGGGGTCGAGGTGCATGTACGCGCCGGTCTGCTTGTCCTGGTAGTGGACGACGATCGCATCGAGGATGCCGACCTTCTCGAACGCCCTGTTCCAGTACAAGATGCCCTGCTTGATCCAGCGGCGGTAGCGCACCGGCACGGTGTGCTCGACGTAGAACTCGATCGCCTTCTTCGGCGGGCTCTTCTTGAGCTTCGGATCGCGCTTCTGGAGGTTCCAGCGCGTGATGTAGCGCACCGGCACCTGGTCGTCGCGGTACTTGCCGTAGTCCTCGTAGTCGACCGTGAAGTAGCCGATACGCGGATCGGCCTTGCGCGGCTGGTAGCCCGGCGTGCCCTGCACCTTCGCGATCGAGAAGTGGAACGTGCGCAGATTGCCCGAGACGGGCCACTCGATCGCCAGCTCGACGTTGTTGGCGAAGACCTTGACCTTCTTGATCGAGGCGAGCGCCGTATTGGCGCCGGACGCCGAACGGCCGAAGAACTGCCGTGCCGCGGCGGACAGGAACGCGTCCAGGTCGATGACCGGCGCGCCGGTCGCCGACAGGCAGCGGATCGGCACCTGCATGATCACGCGGTCCGTCCACAGACGGCGGACGGAGTCCTTGGCCTCCGCGTCACCGCTCGCCTTGATGTCGATCCGGGGCGCCATCAGCGCGAGGTACTTGCCGTACCGCTTCCAGTACACGTACTGCAAACCGTTGTGCAGACCGGCGAACTGGTGCCCGCTCGCGATCGTCGTCGCGATCATGAACTTCGCGGTGTACGAGCGCGGCAACTCCGCGAGCATCTGGCTGTCCTTCGAACGGACATAGATGTTGTAGTAGGCGCCCCCCTCGTCCTTCGGTGCGACCTTGACGTAGCCCTTGGCAACGTCCGCGAACTTCGGGAACTCCGACTGCGCTTGTGCTACCGCACAACACGCCAACACGCCAGCCAGCGCACCGGCTAGACGCATACCCATCGCTTTCCTGAGCATGGTGAGACTCGTTCTCCTACAAGAGGGGGGAGGGAGGTGAGATCCGAAGGGCGGAAGCCCCGTTCCACGGGGGCTCGTCAGAGAAAAAGATGTACCGCGGTTAGACGATTCGCGGAGCCTTTTCCCGCTTTCCGGACAAACGGCCCTCATTGAACGCGGCCGGCCGGGCGGAATCCAGCTTCTTACCGGAACTCGCGCATCCCCCGTGCCGGCGTCGGGTGAGGCCCCCCCTACCGTTCCACCGCGAACGCCTTCCACGCGCGCTCGACCGCCGCGCTGTCGGAGAACCCCCGGTGAGACCAGCACGCGATAGCGCAGCGTCAGGGGCTGGCCAGCGCGCAGGACGTAGGGCTCCTCGAAGAGCAGAGCCGGCGAGAAGTAGATAAACGGCTGCCGGGGCTGCAGGACGACGTACGACGGCGGCGGATGCCGCAGGTTCGTTGGATGGTCGAGCACCGCGAGGCTGGCCTGCCGCCCGGCGACGCGCTGCTCGAAGCCGCACGCGATCCACCGAGCCGGCTTGCGGTGGCATTCCATGCCCTCGCGCCCCTCGCTGTCGAAGATCCTCCAATTCCGCGTGTCCTTCGCCAGGCGCGCGGACATGCCGGCGTACCCGCCCCAACCTTTGCCGCCAGGCGCTCCGGGCGGCAGCGTGCGATCGAGCGTCCGGTCCTTGTCGAGGGCGGTGTACGTCCCCTGCCAGTCGATCGCGTAGCTGCCGTCGGCGGCAGGCGCGCTGACGCGGACGGAGCGCCTCTCCTCGAGGACGGGCTCTCCCCCCGGCGGCCGGTACGCGACGACCATCGTCGTCTGCGATGCGAAGTCCGTTCCCCCAGCGGCGCCGACCGCGTGGCGCACATCGCGGATCTCGGTCGTGCCCGACTTCGCGCCCGGCTCCCAGTAATTGACGCCGTCGATGTACTTCCACGCGAACCACAGCGAACGGTGCCACACGTGATCGGGCGGAGCCAGCCAGGTCAGCGGCGTGCCGTCCGTCAGACCGAGCGGATGGAAGAAGCTCTTGCCGCGCTCCCGGCCGCCGCCGGGGCCATCCTCGTGCCGCAGCTGCCAGACGATGCTGCCGTGGTTCGTCAGCGCCAGCGAACGATCGGTGCGGCGCCATGCGAAGTCCGGCGCCGAGATCGCTCCGGCCGCGGCATGCGTCGATCGCGCGTCGGCCTTCAGGTCGCCGATCGCGAACTGCACGCCGTCGAGGTAATGCTGCAGGACGACTGGATTCCAGAAGATGTCATGCTGGTGGCCGAGCGCGCAGTAGAACACGCGCCCCTCGCCGTAGCTCTTGACGTAGCTGAGCGGAAAGAGGTCGTCCTGGCGCAGGAACGTCTTGCGCTGAGCCGGCGTGACCGGGGTGCGCTCCATGTCGAGGCAGACGAGACAGCGCATGCGGTCGCGCGAAAACTCCTTGAGCTGGTAGATCTCGTCGGTGATCTCGAGGCTCGGAGCCTCCTTGAATGCGCGCGACACCGCATGGTCGGGATCGTCGAGCTTCAACGTCACCTTCGAGCCCGCGTTCCACGGGTGATTCGCGAACCGCGCGCCGAGGATCTCGCCGTATTCCGGCCACTTGCGGAAGCTCGCCACGCCGGCGTGAATGACCGCCAGCCCCTTGCCGCGCCACAGGAACTCGCTCAGGTTCTTCTTGAGCCGCGCGTCGATCTCGACCGCCTTCTCCTTCTCCTGCGGCGACAGCGAGCCGAACTTCTCGGGCAGGAAGATCTCGTTGTTCGTGTTGTTCAGGAAGACGGCGTCGAAGCGCGCGAGCTCGTCCTTCTCGAAGTAGCGCAGGTCGTCGCTGATGACGACCTCGAACGCACCGGTCTTCGCGGCGAGGATCTGCATCGCGGCCTTGCCGTACGGTATCGAGCTGTGCTTGTAGCCCCAGGATATGGAGAACACGAGCACGCGACGCTTCCCGGCCGGCGTGACGCGAGCCTTCGCGGGCGCGGCGGCCTCGATCAGGCGGTACTCGTGCGCGGGGATCGGGATCTTCGACGGCGTCTCGTCCTCGGCGCCGCGCGCGAATGGCGGCACGATCGAAGCGAGAAGACCACAAGCCAGAAGAGTCAATACGGCCACGGTGCGTCGGCAGAGCATGCTCGTCCTCCTTTGTCCCGACAGTCTGGACGGGCAATCGCCGTCGAGACCGTGACCGTGGTCGCGGTGCCGCGGCGCTGATGCCTCGGCCTATCGACGTCCGCCTCCACGACCGCGACCGGAGTTGTCGTCGTCGTCATCGTCGTCGTCGCCGCGGCCGCCTCGTCCCCGGCCGCCCCTCCACCAGTCCTCGATGCTCTCCGACTCCTCCGCCTCGGGATCGAACCAGAGGCGCAGGTTGCGGATGCGACACTCCCCGCCGGACGACAGGCCCAAGTAGAGACGGCCCGCCATGCCCTCCGGTCCCGTGGGCGACGTGAGCCCGCCCGCGTCGGGCTTGACCTCGCGGTTGTTAACGGTGAACGTCACCTTGCCGCTGGTCCTCTCGACCTTGACGCGCTGCCAGCCCCTGCCGAGCTGGACCTTCCGCCGCATGTTGTAGAGCTCGGCCGTGATGATTCCGACCGTCTTGGCACCGTAGACCTCGAGGCTCGCCTTGAAGTCACCCTTGAGCTCATCCTTCGTCGCCAGCGCCATATTCGATGAGCCGGTCGTGTTCTTGACCCGCAGCGCGTCGCCCGAACGCGAGAAGTCGACCGAGGAAGTCGGCTGCTTCTTCCACTTCGACCGCCAGCTCTCGAATTTGTACGTGAGGATATCGAAGTCGCTGATGCGCAACGGCACGCGCAGGTTCGGGAACTCCTTGTAGATCGACGCCAGGCGCTTCTCGACGTCGAGGCTCGCGACCTTGCCGAGCGCCAGGAGAGCGCGCTCGAACCACAGCACCGCGCGTTCGTAGCAGCCCTCGCGCGGGACGTCGTCCTTGTAGGTCTTGCCGAGGTCCGCCCAGGCGTTGCCGACATCCACCTGACCGAGCGGGGCCTTCGGCGACGCGGCGTCGAGCTGGGCTGCGCTCTTGAGGGGACCGTCCCCTCCCGCGACCGCGAGCGCCAGTCCCTCGTCCCAATCGCGCTTGTACAGGCAGAGGAACTGCGCGACCTCGCGTTGCGCCTCGGTGGCGTCCGGGTCGTCGATGAGCTCGGCCAGGAACTTCGCCACTTCCTGGTAGGCCTCTCCGATGGTCTCGATGACCTTGATGCGGTCCTTCGCCTCGCGAGACAGCGCCTTGTCGCCGCACTTGCGCATCGACTTGTAGGCCGACTCGGCGAGCCGCTCGGCGGTCTCGTAGTCGTCCTCTTCGACCGCCCGGTCGACCAGATCCTGCCACGCATCGTGGAGTGCGGCCACGTCGGCCGACTTCCGCACGCGCGGCACGTCCAGCAGCGTCTCCTCGGTCAGCGCCACGCGATCGACGCGGAAGTCGCGGGTAAGCCTCGCGATGGCAGACCGCGCGGTGCCGAGATCGGCGATGCTCGCCGCGATGCTGCGGGCCTCGTCGAGAAGCACGTACCGCGTCACGGCATCGACCGAACTCTTCTTTCCCTCCGCGAGGAGCTCGCGCGCGAGATCGCGCCGATCGTCAGCGCCCCTCTTCGCGTAGCCGGACCGAAACGCCCGGCGCACGGACTTCTCCGCGTCCTTCCTCGCAAGCGGCGTCGGCACGGGAGCCTTCGACTCCGAAGCGTCGCGCTCCTGAGCCCACACGGTGGTAAACGAGGTGAGCAGGGCGAGAACAGCAATCTGGGCGCCGCGCGTCGTGATCACGGTTCGGTCTCCTGTCTGAATCTGCACCGAACGTACTTTGGCTACGTATTGTCCGATGCCATGAGACCCGCCCCACCGGGCAGCGCACTAGCGAAAAATCCTCGTCCTGACGATTCTCGACAACTCCGCACATCCGATCGCGGGACGGGAGTGCGGCCGACTACACGCGCCACGGCGCGCGGTGCTCGTAGTCCAGCAGCGCGTTGGCCGCGTCGTCCTTCACGAATCGCTCGGTCTTCGGATCCCACTCGAGCTTGCGGCCTAGCTTGAGGCAGATGCCGCCGAGCAGCGTGATGCTGGTCGAGCGATGGGCGACCTCCGCCGGCGTGATCGTCTGCTTGCCGCTGCGGATACAGTCGGCGAAGTTCTGCTCGTGGTTCGCCGACTCGTACAGCCGCGTGTCCGACTCCTTCAGCTTCAGATCGAGCAGCTTCGCGTCGCTCGCCTGAATGTTCGACCGGCAGTAGACCCAACCCTCGGGGCCGTGGAACGTGACGCCGTGGCGGTTCTTCGACGTGTCGGTCATGAGGATCTGGCGGCCGTCAGCGTACGTGAACGTCAGCTCGTAGCCGAGCACGGTGTCGAACAGGCCGGACTTCGGGAACTCGCCGCGGCCTTCGATCGACACCGGCCCGGTGTGCTCCGTGCCGAGCCCCCACTGAGCGATGTCGATATCATGCACGCCGTAGCCGGCGATCCAGCCCGCGAGCGAGAACCGGCTGACGAAGTACCAACCGCGCAGCCCCTTGCCCGGGATGCCGACGACGATGATCGGCCGATACTCGATCGGCTCGACCGGACCGAGCCACAGATCCCAATCGAGCGTATCCGGCACGGGCTGCGGGGGATGATCACCCGTCGCGTGACCCGGCGGCGAACCGATGACGACCTTGCGGACATCGCCGAGGTAGCCGTTGCGGACGAGCTCGCACGCGTGTCGCACCGCGCGCAGCGAGCGGAGTTGCGTGCCGTGCTGGAACACGACGCCGGCCTTCTTCACGGCGCTGACGAGGGACCGGCCTTCCGCGACCGTGTTGCTCAGCGGCTTCTCGCAGTAGACGTGCTTGCCCTTCTCGGCGGCGGCCTTCGAGATCGGCACGTGCCAGTGATCGGGCGTGCCGACCAGCACCGCGTCGACATCGGCGCGCCCGAGCAGCTCGCGAAAGTCGCTGTAACACCGCTCGCTGGGGACGTTGAAGGCCTTCGCGTACCGACTCATGTTCGGTCGGTTCGGATCGGCGAGCGCGACGACATCGCACTTGCCGCGCTTGTGCATCGCCTGCGTACCGCCCCACGCCTTGCCGCCGGTACCGATCACGCCGACCGCGATGCGCTCGGACGGCGCGTCCTGCCCAATGACCGATGCGGGGACGATCGACGGCACGGCGATGGCCGAAGCAGCGATGCCGCTCAAGCGGCGAACGGCCTCGCGACGACTGATGGAGCGGCTCATGATTCACCTCGCTGATTGTCGGACGTTGCGGGCGGTGCGGGATCGGAGGACGCAGCGGGCTTCGCGGGTTTCTCGGTCTTCTGATAGCGAGTCCATTGCTCGGCGAGCTCGCCCTCGGTCGCCACCCCCGCGCGGATCCACAGGCGATAGCGAAGCACCAGCGGCGCCCCCTTCTTCAGCGCGTGCCGAGTGCCAGCGCGCGGGAATGTCGCCTGGAACCACGACAAGGCCGGATACTCGACGTAGTCGCCCGGGAATCCCGGATTCGTCGCCGACTCGAAGAGAGCCAACGTCGCGACCTGCTTCGCGCCCTTCCAGGTGCCGGTCGCCGCCTGCCACGCGCGTCGCGGCGTCGCGTCGGGCGCGTCGGCATGGTGAACGAGCTTCAGCCCCGCGATCGGCGCACCACGGAGATTCAGGCCGCCGTAGTGCTTCGTGCCGCGACGCGCTAGCGTGACGCCGTCCTCGAGCGCCGTGAACCGGAACGTCAGGTCGACGAAGCGGCCGTGCGTGCCGCTGCGCCACGCGCGAGTCGTCGTGACCTCGTGGACGATCGGCGCCTTGTCTTCCCAGAGCCAACGGTTCTCGGCTTCGACCTCGGCCCAGTCTTCCCCGGTGCGCAGCGCGACCTTGCCCGTCGGCCGTGCGAAGACACGCTGCAGCGCGTGCAGATCGCCGAGCTGACCGCGAAAGCCCACCTCGGGCCACGCCCAGTAGATGCCGCGATGGTGCGGATGGTCGATGGACCAGTCCTTCGTCAGCTCCACGCCATCGAGACCGTGGAGCGGATGGATGTAGTTGCTCCGCGGCCGAGCGTACTTGCGACTTCCCGCGTTGACCTTCTCGAGGGTCCCCGCTGGCGGCCCGACCGTGCGGTAGTTGTAGCGCAGCACGCGGCGGTCCCCTTCGACGAGGTCGATCTGGCCGGTGTCGCGATCGCGTACCGCGCGCATCGTCACGTCATCCGCTGCTGCCGACGGCGGGAGCGCGGCTCGCAACAGGAGGACGATGGCCAGTGCGACTGTCGAGGTGACCCTCTGTGACTCATACATGATCCAATCTCCGTTCGCGTCTCTCTACGAACCTGCCAAGAGCCTACGCGACGGACGCTCTTCCATCGCCTACAATGCGGTGACGTCGAAGGTGGTCCGAGGTCTTGACGGGTGAACGGGATGTCGGAGTCGGTTCGCAGATCGCACGCCTGTATCGTCGTGCTCGTCTCTCTGCTGTGGAGCGGGACGACCGAGGCTCGCGTCGTCGTCAGCGAGATCATGTACCATCCGTCGCCCGGCGCGTCGGAGTTCGTCGAGCTGACCAACGCCGGAGACGCCTTCGTCGACTTGTCCGGCTGGCGGATCAGCGACGGTGTCGCATTCGCGTTTCCCGTCGGCACCGTCATCGCTCCGGGCGAACGGGTCGTCGTGTGCAACGATCGCGATGCCCTGGCCGCGGCGATCGGAGCTGAGCCCGACGACCTGCTCGGCGACTACGACGGCCTGCTCTCTAACGGCGGCGAGCGCGTCGAGCTGAGCGACAACGTCGGCTCCGTCGTCGAGACTTTCGAGTACGGCGACAGCCCGCCGTACGATCCGGCCGCGGACGGTACCGGCCGGTCGCTCGAACGAGTCTGCCTGACGGCGAATGCCAGTCGCCCCGGGAATTGGCGCGCGTCCGAGTCGATCGGCGGCTCGCCGCTCGAGCCGAGTGCTGCCACGGAGTGTCCGCCGCCGCTGGCACCGGCCTTCTCGCCGATCATCATCAACGAGATCCACTACCACCCGCTCGACGACGCGGACGCGGCGGAGGAGTTCGTCGAGCTCTACAACCGCAGCGACGAGCCGATCGACGTGCACCTCTGGGAGCTCAGCGACGCGGTGACGCTCGTGTTCGACGCGGCGGAAGGCCCGACTCGGATCGAGCCCGGTGGCTTCCTGCTCGTCGCGCGCGCCCGAGCGGGGCTCGCCGCGCTGAGCGGATTTACCGAGGCGGAGATCGCTGGCCCGTTCGCGGGCCGCTTGTCGAACTTCCGCGACGACGTCGAGTTGCGCTACCCCGGCGGCGAGCTTGCCGAGCGCGTCGAGTATCGACAGGACGGCGTCTGGCCCGCGCGAGCCGACGGTCTGGGGCCGAGCCTGCAACGCGTCAGCGCCGAAGTGTCGGGCCACCTGCCGCAGAACTGGCGCGTGCGAGGTTGCGGCGACACCACGACGTGCACGCTCGTCGCGAACGGCGCCGACGTGCGCTGGTTCGAGAACCTCGACGGATCCGACCCGGGCTTCGACGGCGGCATGCCGTGGTACGCTCCCGACTTCGACGACGTCGCGAACGGTTGGCGCGACGGGCGCCTCGCAGTCGGATACGACTCGCGCGTGCCGGCGGGGCAGCCCTGGGTGCTGACGCCATCGTCATCCGTCAACGGTCTGCACTCGATCTTGCTGCGCATCGAGTTCGACTGGGATCCCGACGCGAACCCGTGCGACACGACGATCCCGCACTTCGCGGCCGATTGGGACGACGGCTATGTCGCCTGGCTCAACGGCGTCGAGATCGCGCGCGGCGGCATGGTCGACCCGCCGGGGACGGTGCCGGCCTTCGACGGCAGCTACCGCGCAGAGATCATCACTGCGGGTGGCTTCCGCGAAGATGAGCCGGCGTACACGCAGGCGTGGACGGGAGTTGCGGACAGCCTCGTGCCCGGCCGCAACGTGCTGGCGATCGGCAACTACAACTCGCGAGCGACGAGCTCCGACCTCTACCTCTCGGCGCGTCTGACGCTCGGGGCAGGCGCGACGAGCGGCGAGTTGACGCCGGGCATGCCGAACTCGGTCGCGTCGGCTGCCGTGCCGCCGCTCATCGTGTCGGCAGAGCACGACCCGGCAGAGCCCCGCTCATCGGACGCAGTCGTCATCACGGCCATCGTCGAAGGACCGGACGTCGCGACGGTCGACGTCGTTCACGATCGCGGCGCGGGTGAGCAATCCAGCGCGATGCGCGACGACGGGTCCGGAGCGGACCGAATCGCCGACGACGGCGTGTGGACCGCGACGCTGCCGCCGGCGCCCGACCTGACGCTAGTCGCGTACCGCATCGAGGCACGCGGTGCACAGGGCTGCGCGGCGATGTTTCCGCGCGAGGGGAATCCGTCGGCCTCGACGGGCTACTTCGTCGCGGACGATCGACCGGGCGTCAACGAGGACGTGCGGCTGTTCTACATCTTCACGCCGGGAGCGCTGACCGACCTCACTTGCTCGACGGGTGTCTATCGCCAAGGCACGTTCGTCGACCACCACGGCCGCGTCCACTTCGACGTCGGGGTCAAGTTCCGGGGCGAGACCGCGTGCAACTACCCGAAGAAGCCGATCCGCCTGCGATTCAACAAGGGCGATCTCTTCGACGAGCAGAGCCGCCTCAACCTGAACGCCGGCTGGAACGACAAGGCAATGCTGCGCGAGAAGCTCGGCTTCGATTTCTTCCGCGACGCCGGCGTCGCGCACTGCGAGACGCACCTGGCGCGCGTCCACACGAACGACGGCAGGTTTCACGGCTGCTACTTCACGATCGAGGATCCGAACAGCGAGTTCCTGCGCCGCAACGGCTGGGATGACGACGGCGCGCTCTACAAGAGCCGCACGGCGATGCTCAATGGCAGCACGAGCCGCCTCGAGCCGCGCAACGACGCCGCCGTCGACCGCATCACTGAGGTCGGCAGCTTCGGGACGGATCTCAACCGGCTCAGCGGACAGCCGCTCATCGACTTCCTGAACAGCCGCCTCAACGTCGACGCGCTGATCGACTACCAGGCGGTCCAAGTGATCATCATCGACGGCGACTCGGTCGTGAAGAACTGGCTGCTCTACCTCGGCCCGCACGGCCCTGCGCACAGCGGCTCCGATCTCGTCACCATGTTCGCGTGGGACATCGACCTCAGCCACGGGCAGATGCTGCTGACGCAGGACCAGCGCTTCCACACGATCCACCCGATGTTCCAGACGCAGTCGTTCCCGTTCCACGATCAGGGCTACCACGGCATCATCACAGCCCTGCTCGAACGCGCGCCGGACGACTACTACGTCAAGGCCTACTACGGGCGCCTGTGGGCGTTGCTCCAGGAAAAGTACAACCCGGGCGTTCTGCTGCCGAAGATCGACGCCTACGACGCGAACACGATCGAGCACGCCCAGGACGACCTCACGCGTTGGCGGCGGACGTGGGGAGCGCGCGGCAACGATCCGGTGTTCTGGCGTCAGAACCTGCGCGATTGGGCCGTACGTCGTCATGACTGGCTCAGCGCCTATCTGCTGGGAAACAACGCAACCACGCGTGGACGGCGATTCCAGTACACGCCCCCACCGCGCGTGAAGTTTACCGAGATCCACTACAACCCCGACGGCACGCAAGACTTCGAGTTCGTCGAGATCTACAACGCGGAAGCGACACCGGTGGACCTCTCCGGTTGGAGCATCCCGACACTCGAGTACGTGTTTCCTCCAGGCAGCGAAGCGCCCGCGAGCGGATTCGTCATCGTCGCGCGCGACCCGCTGCGGTTCGCTGCGGCCCACCCCGAGCTGCCGGACGGAGTGCCCGTCTTCGGTCCCTACGTCGGCAACCTCGGCAACGGGGGCGACCAGCTGCGGCTGCGCGACAACGGCCTCTACCGCGGACGGCAGTACCACCCGGAGAGCATCGACGTCGTCACGTTCGGCGATAACGCACCGTGGCCGAATGCCGCCGACGGCGATGGCCGCAGTCTCGAGCTGCGCGATCTCGATCTCGACAACGACTACGCCGAGAGCTGGCAGCCGTCGTCGCTGCTCGGAGGTTCTCCGGGCCGCCTGACGATCGACAATCTGCCGCCGGTACCCGTCCTCGACATCCGGCCGCTCAGCGGTGTCATACCGCTGCGCGTGACGTTCGACGCGTCGGGCTCGTTCGATCCGGACGGCGACGAGTTCACCGTGCGCTGGAACTTCGACGATGGCGTCGTCGGTGCCAGCGAGGTCGTCTCGCGGACCTTCCGCGAGGCCGGCGTGCATCGCGGCACGGTCACCCTCGCCGACGGCATCGCCTCGCCGACCGTGGTATCGTTCGAAATCGATGCGCTGTCGGACGCCGACGACGTGCGATTCGTGCGTGGCGATGTCAACGACGACGGCCGAGTCGATGTCAGCGACGCGGTTCGCCTCGTCTTCGGACTCTTCGTCGGTCCACCGATCGGCTGCGAGCGCAGCGCCGATATCGACGACAGCGGCAGCCTGCAGGTGACCGATGCGATCGTTCTTCTCGACCACCTGTTCCGAGGGGGTGCGGCGCCGAGGTCGCCCTACCCGGAGTGCGGGCGCGATAGCTCCGCCGACGCCCTCGGATGCGGCGCGTTCACGAACTGCGCGCAGTAAGTCGGTCGGCTCTTTCGGAGACTAACCACATGGATCGAACGACTCACGTGTGCCGATTCGCGACGGCGTTCGTACTCGCCCTCGCGATATCGTCCGCGGCCGTGGCGGATCCCGGCATCTCGCCAGATGAGGGGTTGATCTCGTTCTGGAGCTTCGACAACACCATCGCTGACACCGGTGGCCTCTACTTCAACTACACGGGTTCCATCGACGACGACCTGACGCCCGGCGACGGTTTCGCTCGATACGTTCCCGGCGTCGTCGGCCAGGCACTCGCGATCGGTGACGAGGCCGGCGACGCGGGCTGGCTAGACGCGGCGGACTCCGAGGATGTCGAGCTGCCGGCGACGTACACGATCGAGTGCTGGATCTACCCGACGGAGCTGTCCGATGGCTGGCAGCGCCTGGTGCTCCGCTGGGGCGCGGCCGGCTTCTCGTACCACTTCGCGATTCGCAACAACGGCGGCTTCGTCAACGGCGTCAGCCTCTACCATCAGGAGGAGGGCGGCGGGCAGCCGAACGCCAACGGCGGCACGGTCGTGCTCGGCGAGTGGCAGCACGTCGCGGGCGTGGCGGACGGCGAGTCTCTGCGCGTCTACCTCAACGGCGTCGAGGTCGGCACAGTGCCGTACGACGGCACGATCACCACCGGCACGGGCGAGGGGCTCGGCATCGCGGACCAGTTCGGCGGGCTGAGCTCGATCCGGTTCAACGGCTACGTCGACGAACTCGCGATTTGGAATCTGCCGCTGACGCCCGAGGAGCTCTTGTCGCACTACGAGGCCGGCCCGGACGGCTACGGGTTGGAGCTGATCTGCGCGGAGGAGCCCGACGGGGTGTCGATCGACGGCCCGACGCAGGCCTTGGCGGGCGGCTCCGTGGAGCTCACCGCGAACATCGTCGGAGTCGACGCTGCGGGTACGGCGCAATACGACTGGCGCGTCGTGTCGGGCGACGCGATCGTGGAACCGACGACTGAGGCGACGGCTACGGTGTCGCTCAATGCGCCGGACACGGTCGTCGTTCGCGTCTCCGTGGGCGACGGCGTCTGCAGCGATGACGCCGCGGCGACACATAGCATCTCGGCGCTGCCAGCCGGAGACCCCGGCGAGTCGCCGCCCTCGGGCCTGCTGTCCTATTGGAGCTTCGATGGCTTCACGCGCGACGTCGCGGAGCTCTTCTCCAACGACTCCGGCGAGACACTCGACGAGCTGACGCCGCAGCTCGGCTCGGCGCGCTTCGTTCAGGGCATCGTCGGCCAAGCGCTCGCGCTCGGCGTCGAGGACGGCGACGCGCTCTACCTGAACGCACCGGACTCGCCCGATGTCGACGTCGGAGGCGAGTACACGTTCGAGGCGTGGATCTACCCGACGCGGCTCGACGAGACCTGGCAGCGCCTGTTGCTGCGCTGGGGCGGCGCCGGGCAGTCGTACCACTTCGCGCTGCGCCTCGTCGGCGGTGCATGGAGGGTCAGCACGATCCACCATCAGGCCGGAGATCCGTTCGAGACATGGCTGGCTGCGGACGGTGGCGAGGTCGTGGCGAACGAGTGGCAACACATCGCGGGAGTCGCTGACGGCACGGATCTCATCACCTACCTCAACGGCGAGGAGGTCGCGCGAACGCCGTACGACGGAACGATCACGCAGGGGTCCGGAGTCGACCTCGGCGTCGGCGACATGGCCGTCGGAACGGGCCTGCGGTACAACGGCCTGCTCGACGAGCTCGCGATGTGGAACGTCGCCCTCGAACCCGACGAGATCCTCAGCCACTACGAGGCCGGCCCCGCGGGCTACGGGCTCGACGGCGGTGACCAACAGCCCCGGTTCCGACGCGGCGATGTCGACGACACCGGCGACCTCCGGCTCACGGACGCGGTCCGCATCCTCGGATTCCTGTTCACGGGCGGTGAGCCCCCGGGCTGCGTGGACGCGGCCGACGCGGACGACAGCGGCGACGTGCGGCTGACTGACGCGATCGTCATCCTGCAGTTCCTCTTCCTCGGTGGCCCGGAGCCCGGCGCACCGTTCCCCGACTGCGGCGTCGACCCGACGCCCAACGAGGCGGGGGATCTCGGCTGCGAAAGCGCTCCGGCTTGCGGAACGGGCTTCTGACCATGAGATCGCATCGACAGCTCGCACTCTTCACCGCATCGCTCGTCCTGTTCGTGCTCACCACTCGAAGCGCTTCGGGTCAGGGACTCGATGTGGCGAAGATTCGGCCCGACGCCCGCAGCGGATTCTCGCACGCGGGGTGGAAGTACGACCGGTACTCGGAGCTGCCGTCTCTCGACGCCGGCAAGCTGATGACCCTGGCGGACCTCGAAGGACCCGGTGTCATCCGCCACCTGCACGTCACGCGACACCGTCCCGAGCGACTCGCGTCGCGTGGCGTTGTCCTGGTGATCACCTTCGACGACGCGAATGAGCCGGCCGTCGTCTGTCCGTTGGCCGATTTCTTCGGCGACGGTTGCGGCGGCGACAGCATGTACTTCTCGTCGAAGTTCATCGAATGCGCGCCGTGGAGCTACAACTGCTACTTCCCGATGCCTTTCGCGAAGCGCGCTCGTGTGGCGCTGCGCAACGACACATCGAACGACCTGATGGACTACAGCTTCGTCGAATGGGAGAGCCTGCCCGAGTGGAACGACCGGCTGGGCTACTTCCACGCCACGTACCGGCGCAAGTGCTTTCAGTTGACCAAGGACTCCGACGAGACGTTCTTGGAGGTGCACGGCACCGGTCACGTCCTGGGGCGGCAGTACAGCGTCGTGACGGACGAGCCGCTCTTCCGGGCCTTCAACACGGTCATGGAGGGCAACAACGAGGTCGACATCGATGGCGACGAACGGCGTATCGACTACCTGGGCACGGAGGATTCCTTCACGTTTAGCTGGGGATTCCAGGAGACGTTCTCCGCGCAGCGGGTCGGCATGACGCTGGTCGAACACGGCGACGTGAACCGGCTGTCGATCTACCGCTTTCACGACCACATGCCGATCCGGTTCGAGAAGTCGCTCAAATGGCACATCAACTGGCAGCACGAGAAGTTCTTCACCGCCAATCCCCGCTGGCACGCGGCCGTGGCCGGCGGGGGCTGTCGAGTCGACTACGCGACCGTGCACTACTGGTATCAGAGCGTGCCCGGCGGCTTCCGTCACCACGCGCTCCCACCGCTCGCGGATCGAGCCAAGACGATGCTCCAGTCGGTGTCGGATCCGCCGGGAATGGGAGCGGCTCTTGAACGGATGCCCGTCGACCCTGAGCTCGAGCTCGCGTTCGATCGCGCCGACGATCTGAGACGAGTCACGGTGCGCGACGCGTACGAGAAGACCCATCCGTTCTGGATCGACCGTCCGCTCGCCAAGGGCGGGCACCCGGGACAGCCCAACCCCGGCAGGCGCGGCATCCTGGCCGTTCACCCCGCGGGACCGACTCGACCATGCTACGTCGTACGACGCGTCACCGTACCTGCACGCGCGGGCTCGGTCCTACGAGTGGTCGTCTCCGGCGACCCGTACGAGGCTCCGGGACGCAGCGACTTCGTGCTCCAGGCCGGCGTGTGCGAGAACGCGAAGGCCCGCTGGTTCGACGCGCGGGTCATCGACGCGGGAGACGCGCCGTCAGCCGACAACTGGCAGACGATCGAGTATCCGCTGCGCGAGTACGCAGGCAAGACCGTCGGCATCGTCATCAAGGTCGCGTACGGCGGCGAGGTGCCGGTCATGAACGAGGAGGCGTTCTTCGACGCCATCAGCGTGGTCGTCCCCGAAGCGGGCAGCGCGGAGCGGTAGAGGGCCGGAAAAGCCCGGTCGACGAGGTCGAAGCCGACCGCGACGGCGCTTCGCTGCACGCCGTTTGACACTTTCCGGAGCGCGGGCCAGACTCCTCGGGCTCCTATCAGCCCGTTGAAGAAGGCAATCCGACGCGATGGCGGCCATTTCGCCCTCGCGCTCGGAGCCCTTTTTCAACGGACTGCTATCCGAAAGCGCCAGCGGTCTGTGCATGCAAAACGACATCCGAATCGAACAGAAGTTCCCGAAGTTGCCGATCGGCGACGTCGCGGCGAAGCTCGGCCTCTCCGAGGACGATTACCTGCCTCACGGCCGGTACATCGCCAAGATGCCGCTGAACCTCATCGAGAGCGGCAGGAAGAAAGGCCGCAAGGGGCGCCTCGTCCTCGTCACCGCGATGAGCCCCACGCCGTCGGGCGAAGGCAAGACCACGACGTCGGTCGGGCTCGCCGATGCGCTGAACCGGCTCGACCGACGCGCCTGCCTCGCGATCCGCGAGCCGTCGCTCGGACCGTACTTCGGAATCAAGGGCGGCGGTACGGGTGCGGGCTACGCCCAGGTGGTGCCGGCGGAGGACATCAACCTCCACTTCACCGGCGATATCGCGGCCGTAGCGAAGGCGGCGAATCTCCTCGCCGCGCTGATCGACAATCACCTGCATCACTCGAACAAGCTCGGCATCGACCAGCGGCGCATCACGTGGAAGCGCGTGGTCGATCTCAACGATCGCGCGCTGCGAGACATCGTCATCGGCCTCGGCGGTCCGATGCACGGCGTTCCGCGCAAGGACGGCTTCTACATCGCGCCGGCATCGGAGGTGATGGCCATCCTCTGCCTGGGGACGAGCTTCCCCGACATGCGACGGCGCATTCAGGAGATCATCTTCGGGTACACGCGTTCGAACCGGCCGGTTTCGGTCGGCGACTTGAAGGCCGACGCGGCGATGGCAGTGCTGCTGCGCGACGCGATCCTGCCCAACCTCGTGCAGACGCTCGAGCACACGCCGACGCTCGTCCACGGCGGGCCGTTCGCGAACGTCGCCCACGGGTGTTCGAGCGTGCTTGCGACGCAGATGGGATTGGCGCTCGGCGACTACCTCGTCACGGAGGCGGGATTCGGCACGGATCTCGGCGCCGAGAAGTTCTTCAATCTGAAATGCCGCATGGCCGGCCTGAAACCGGCAGCGGCGGTGATCGTCGCAACGCTCAAGGCGATCGAGTTCCACGGCGGCTACGACCAATTCGGCGGCTGGGACAATCTGAAGCGCCACGTCGCGAACATCCGGCGTTTCGGTGTCGAGCCTGTCGTCGCGATCAACCGCTTTCCCGACGATACGACGCGAGACCTCAACCGCCTGCGCAAAGCTTGCGACAAGGAGGGCGTGCGGTGCGCGGTATCGGAGGTCTACGCCCGCGGTAGCGAGGGTGGCGTCGAGCTCGCCGAGGCGGTCATGGACATCGCCGAGAACCCGAGTCGCAAGTTCAAGCTGCTCTATCCGAACAGCATGAGTCTGCCGGAGAAGATCAGG